>JAADYZ010000135.1 GCA_010092775.1 Chloroflexota bacterium | reverse complement strand
TCTTGAGTGGCCAAGCCTTGTGGGTGGCACGCATCGCCGTGATTGTTGTCTCTATCCTCGCCCTGATCGTTTTCATTTTTGCCGTCCCAGTCCATTATCCAAAGTGCGCTCAATACCCCTTGCTTCAGCTATGGGGATGTAGAGCGCGGCGCGTAAGCGCATTGCATGGTACTTGATCGTCTGACAGCAAAACCAACAGCGCTCTTATGGGCTGCGATCGACCGCTGTGGTATGGTCTGATCAACGCATGTGACCCAAGGAGCAGCTTGGAATGAACAGTCCCATTCGCGCGCCGGAATTCCCCAGCGATCTACAATGGATCAATACAGCGGAGCCGGTCAGCCTGGAAGCCTTACGCGGTAAGGTGGTCCTGCTGGAATTCTGGACCTTCTGTTGAATTAACTGCCATCACAATGTCGCGCAGTTGCGCCGACTCAGAGAGCAGTTCCCAGACACATTGGTGACCCTGGGCGTTCACAGCGCCAAATTCCCAACCGAAAAACTGACGACAAGCATCCGTGAAGCGGTGATGCGCCATGAGATGAGCTGGCCGGTCATCAACGATGCGGGTTTCCAGGTGTGGAACTCGTATGCGGTGCGGGCCTGGCCGACGGTCGTGCTGGTTGACCCAGCGGGTCGGGTGGTCGAGACCACCCCAGGCGAGATCAGCGCCGAAGACTTTATCCCCACGATCCAAACCCTGATTGATCAAGCCGAGCAAAACGGCACCCTCCAGCGTGAACCGATCACCTTTGCCCCAGAGGAAGAGGCCGAACCAACCCGCCCCCTCAAGTATCCGGCCAAGGTGCTGGCAGCCGCTGAGGATCGCCTGTTCGTCGCCGATACGGGCCACAATCGCATCCTCGAACTCAAGCTCGACGCCGAAAAGCAGACCGGCGAGATTGTGCGCGTGATCGGCAGCGGTCAGCGCGGGCTGCAAGACGGCCCGATTGCCAGCACTCAATTTCATGGGCCGCACGGCATGGCCCTGGTGGGCGATGTGCTCTATGTGGCGGACACCGAAAACCACGCCATCCGCGCCGTTGACCTCGCCAATCAGACCGTGCGCACGGTCGCCGGGACGGGTGAGAAAGGCGGCTACCGGCTCGATCTAGATCAACCACCCACGCAGATCGAACTGCGCTCGCCCTGGGATGTTTATGCCGAAGGCGACATCATATTCATCGCGATGGCCGGTTCGCACATGATCTGGGTGATGTTGGACGAGAAGCAGCTCGGCCCCTTCGCGGGGAACGGGCGCGAAGCGCTGGTCGATGGGCCACGTGGGGAAGCGAGCTTCAACCAACCCAGCGCCATCGACTTTGGGATGGGCCACCTCTTTGTGGCCGACAGTGAGGCCAGCGCCATCCGGGCGATCTCTTTTGATGAAGAGAGCCAGGTGATGACGCTGATCGGTCGCGGTTTGTTTGAGTTTGGCGACATCGATGGGGTGGGCGGCGAGGTCCGTTTGCAGCACCCCACCGGGGTCGCGGTGCAAGGCAGTACCGTCTACATCGCAGATACCTATAACAACAAGATCAAAACGCTGGACCCGACCAAGGCGCTGGTCGAGACTTTGATCGGCTCAGGTGAGTCCGGCCACGCCGATGGTGCCTTCGCCGCTGCCCAGGTCTATGAGCCAGAAGGTCTGGATGTGCAGGGTGAGACGCTTTTCATCGCGGACACAAACAACCATCTGATCCGCGTGGCAGACCTATCGACCCAAACGGTCCACACACTGACGCTGACCGGGTTGGACAAACTGATGCCAGCGATCCCCGCGCTTGAGCGCGAACCCGATCATAGGCTGGAGGCCATCTCGGTGCAAGCGGGTGACCTGTCCATCACACTGCACTTATCGCTGCCCGCCGGGACCAAGCTCAACCCGGATGCGCCGCTGACCGTGCGTCAGAACGGCAGCGTGCATCAGTTCCAAGCTGGCGACGACCTGCGCTTCACCGCTCAGATTGACGCCGCGCAAGACCTCGACCTCGATATTGTCGTCTACTATTGTGAAGCTGAGGACGCCCGCCTGTGCATGATCCACGATACGCGCCTGCGTCTGCCGATTCAGGTCGGTGGTGAGGCGCAAACTGTGACGGTTCCACTCGCCGTCGAGTAGATAGATCAGAGCGGGGTAGGGTTCGCTCTACCTCGCTCTTTTCTATACGGCTCGGGTTTAGACAATGGGCCGAAGCGTGTGATCAAGCAGTGCGCTGCGATCGTAGAGAGTTTGGCGGTCCGGCGGAAGGAGCCAACTGATCAAATAGGCCAGGCCGAACCCCGCAGCATGTGCCGAACTAAAGGTGGCCTCTGGCCCAAATAGCCCCCTTCAATGCGCTATAGCACAGTATGCACGATCTCCCAGGGCAGCAGCTTGAGGCCCTTGCGCAGGAGCGATGCGCCCAACGAAGGCTGCGATGTGACTGCTGTCATCTATTCTGCGGCATAAGCTCGCGCTCCCTTGCAACATCCTCAACGCTCAACTATACTTCGAGCGTTGCAGTAGACCAATCCCATCCGGCCATACAAGGTGAAGTGCCATGTCTAAAGAATCCCTTCAGTCATTGCAGAATAGTGCGTCTGCTTTTGATCCCTATCACATGCTGCGCCTGGTCAGTCGAACCTTTGCGCTGGGCATCGAGCAGCTTCCTGGCATTCTGCGCGACTCCATCTGTGCCGCCTATCTGATGTTTCGCGTGTCGGACTTCTTAGAAGACAACGAAGAGATGACGGCTGAACAGAAGGTCGAGCTGCTCAATTTGTGGGTGGAGGTGCTGGATGACCGCGCCAGTGTGGATGCGCTAACCCAACTGCTGGCCGATACCAATCCTGATGATCCTGAGGCAGCGGTGGCACGTCAGGCAGACGAAGTGCTCAAGATGTTCGCGACGCTGCCGCCGGAAATCCAGATGCCGGTTATAGAGGAAGTACGCGAGTGCTCATTAGGGATGGCACGCTGGCAGGCACGCGGACCTGTGGTCGAGAATGAAGAGGATTTGGACGACTACATGTTTGAGGTGGCGGGACGGGTCGGGCACATGCTGACGCATGTTTTTGCCTGGCACGCCGCACCGATCCGCGAACTGAAGGATCAACTGATGCCACTGGCCCGGGAGTTCGGCCTGGCCCTGCAAACCGTCAACGTGATCCGTGGGCTGCGCAAGGACTTTGAACGCGGTTGGATTTTTGTGCCCCAAAGCTTCGCCGCCGAAGTGGGCTTGCAGCCGCCCGATCTCTTCAAGCCGGAAAACCTGGAGAAGTCGATGGCGGTGCTGGATAAGCTGGTGCTGAAGGCAGAACGCCACCTGCGCAACGGCCTGGAATACATCAAGATGATCCCGCGCCGTTACCATCGCATCCGCATGTTCTGCGCCTGGCCGCTGTTTTTCGCCGTCGCGACACTCTCACTGAGCCGCTCCAATCGGCAGGTGCTGGAACAAGAAGCCAAGATCACCCGCGAGCAGGTCAAGCAGATCATGATCGACACCCAGCAGTGGGGTTGGTCGAATCGCTGGCTCGATCAATACTACAACCAGCTTTGCGAGGCCTGCGCGGAAATCTAGGGCAAACAAAACGGGGCACCCTGATCGATGCCCCGCTGTGATGTTCACCACGCGCCGGATGATCTCCGGCGGTTTTGATTCTATTGAGCGAACAAGCTCACGTCGTCCAGGCCGAGGAAGCCCGCATCAACGTTCAGCAAGATCAAGCGCGCGCCGATGAAACCGTCTTCAGCGACATCGCGCCCGCCGAAAAAGACCCGCAGCGTGACGGTGTCGCCTGCTGCTCGGCTGACCTGCACCGTCTGATCGAGGTATTCGGTGCCGCCGTTGCCGCTCAGTTAAGGG
>JAADYZ010000134.1 GCA_010092775.1 Chloroflexota bacterium | reverse complement strand
GTGTCTGATAACTGGCCGATCTGAGTGAGTTGTTGGTTGAAGTCGAACTCGTTGTCTGCAATGCTGTTGCGGATCGCATTGAGGGACAACTGGAATTCGGTCAGGCTGTCCGAGTCCGTCAGAAGAGCGCCACTGGCCTGATCAAGCTCGTTGGCGATGGTCGTCAGGGTCGTGACTGCCTCGTCGTGGTCGTCGTTGATGTCCGCCACCTGGTCGGGAAAATCGGGCTGGCGCACATTGACGACGCTTTCATTCAGGCGCTCATCGGTGCGCTGCAAATTCTCCACTTCCAACTGCATTGACTGCGCCAGGTTACGCGCTTCAACCGTGTTTTCGATGACCTCATTGATGCGTGCCCGAACCAGCAAGAAGGCGGTCAGGGTGACGCCAATTGTGATGGCGATCAGAATACCCTGCCCGATGATCAGCGTTCTGATCTTGGTGGTTAAGGGGAGATTAGACCATGCAAAGCGTTCAAAGAACCAGCGCATACGCGTCTATCCTCTACTTTCCGCTGTCCTCGCTACCATTACCTTTTTCTTCAGACGGATCGAACCCAAACTTCGGGCTGATCTGAACAACCCCGCGTGAGGCCCCCAGAAGGTCGCCCAGTTGGGTCAGGGCCGACCGCAAGACCTGGTCGATACTCTCCGAATCCTGTACGTAGCGTGCCACCTCGTTGACGACACGCTCGCGGCGGGCAACCAGGCTGGCCTGCTCGTAGAGGCGGGCGTTTTCAATCGCCAGCGCCAGACGTTCGACCAGGGTTTGGGCCATTTCGATCTCTTCATCGCTCCAGGGGCGGTTGCCATCGCGGCCCATCTCCAGCACACCGATCACCTCACCGCGCACCCGCAGCGGGATCGCCGCGATATGGCCCTGTTGATCCTGGATGATGATGCTGTTCCCTGCACTAAAGGCGCGGCGCATCGGTGAGGTCCAGCTTTCATCCGGGTGGATAGCCTGCTCGACCATCGTGTAGCCCATTGTCTCGCTGGAACGGCGGACCTTCAAGTAATCAGCCCAGCCCTCGCGGGTCAGGCGGCGGTTAAGCTCTTCAATCTGGATGAGGTTCTTCTGCGCGTCTTCAAGCAAGCGCTGATTCTCGCTCGCCCGGCTCTGGAGCTGGTCTACCAGGCGGGTTTTCTCAATGGTGGTGGCCAACTGGTTGGCCATAATCTGCAAAGACTGGACGTCCTCCGCCTGGAAGACGTTCGGGCGGGTGCTCTGCACGTCCAGTGCTCCGATGACCTCGTTACCGATGATCAGCGGGAGGGCCAACTCCGCACGGGTATCAGGCAGCAGCGGGTTAACACGGTGTGTTTTGCTGCGCCGTGTGTCGTTTACGGCGACATATTCGCCGGAGGCGGTACAGCGACCAATCACCGACTGCGATCCGACGGCCAGGGCGTGGGCGCGAGCCAGGAGGGCCTCACCCGCACGACCGGTACTGGCGACCAGGCGGGCCAATTGTGCATCTCGATCGATCAGGAAGACCTGCGAATGGTAAAAGCCGTAGGCCTCACGGATACGCTCCACAACGACGTTCAGCAGGGCGTTGAGGTTTGGCGCTGTTGCCGCCGTATCACTAATGACCGCTGCCGCTTCGATCTGGCGGGAGGAGCGGTCAGCGCTGCGGGTGATGCGCTGCAAGGTCTGCGCCGCCACGATCAGAAAAGCCGTGATCAGTGCGGCGGAGAAAACCAGGACCAGGCTGATGCGGCTGACCTCAGCGACCTCGACGCGTGCCCCAGCGGCGGAAAGCTGTACAAAACGGATCACCAGGAAGGATGTCGTCATGACCAGGGCGATGCCGCTTGTCCAGAGGGGGGGTAAGAGCAGGGCGGCGAACGTCACCGGCAGGAAGAATAGGAGCGTCATCTCAGAGGTGCTGACATAGGGGTAGAACATCACGATGGTCACCACCCCAACGGCCAGCACATAGCCGTAGCGGGCCAGTTCCATCCGTCCGCCGCGGATCAGAACCAACGCGATCACCGGCAGGAGGATTTGCCCGGTGCCTGTGGCCAAGGTCAAGACGGTGATGCGCTCTGGGAAGCTGGTCCAGAAAATCAGCGTGAAGACCAGGGCGCTGACGTGGATCACCACGCTGAAGATGGCCAGCATGATGATCTGCTGGCGGGCCACCGGATCATCATACTGCTCGATGCGAGTGATGCGTTCGACAAAGTCTTGAATGAAATCGAAAAACTCGGGCGTCGCGCTGCTGTCGGTTCTTACATTGCGGGTGCTAGCCATAGTGTTCGTCTCTCCCTCGCGGATCTACTCACCCTGTTGACCATCTGAGATCTGGAATTCATCCTCGACCGGGGGCGGACCAATGCGCAGTGACAGTTGGTCGGAGCCGAGCGTGCGGCTGAGTTCGTTGAGCGCAGTTTGCAGCACGCCGTCCACGTCTGCGGCACGTTGCAGGAGTTCGGTCGAAATCTCGTTGACGCGCTGCTCGCGCGCTGCCCGCCGCGATGACTCATCGACCAGACGGACGCTTTCTGCGATCATGACAAGGCGATTGGCCACCGACTCCATCAAGGCGATTTCGTCTGTCGTCCAATAGCTGTCGGGCGGGCGGGCGGCGGCCAGGGCACCGATCAATTCACCGCGCAGGATCAAAGGGGCGGCTAGGACCGATCGACCATCGGCGTCGGTATAGGTGCGGGCGGTGATGCGGCCCGACTCGCCGAGATTCTCGTGTGTCTCTGGCCAGGCGTCCGATGGGTCTAGAGTGTGACGCAAAGCGGTCTGGTCGCCCAGGTACTCTTCCCAGGCCCGCTGGGTCAGACGGCGGTTGAGCGCTTCAATCTCAGCCAGGTTGGATTGACCTTGCTTCAGCAGGCGTGAATTCTCCAGCGAGGAGGCCACCTGGTCAGCGAGCAGGGCCAGCACGTCGACATCTTCACGTTGGAAGACGTTTGGCCACTGATGGGTGATATGGACGGCTCCGCGCACCTGGCCACTGGTTTGCAGAGGGAGGGCCACTTCGGAGGGGATGGGGCGCTCTCCCGCCCAAATGGAGGGGTCAGTGCCGGTCTTGATCTGCGGTTCACCCAGCAAGATCGCCCGCCCGATAATGGTTTCGTCGTCTACGTCGATGCGATGGCCGCTGCGCAGCATGTTCTCG
>JAADYZ010000016.1 GCA_010092775.1 Chloroflexota bacterium | reverse complement strand
TCTATGTCGTCATCTTGCTGATCGGCGCCGTCGTCGTCTTCCGCCAGCGCGACTTCTAATTTGCACAGCAGGTTTCGGTCGGGGCGGTGCGCTTGCTAAGGGGGTCGCCCCTCGGGGGGCAATTTTGCCCCCCGCATCCCCTCACGCTAAAATGGCTTGTGCATTTATGTGCAAGCCTGCATAGGTTCGCCGAACAGTTCACCGAACGCGAGGTTCACCGCCATGAACTTGACTATCCGCCGCATTCTACTCGTCCTGATTTCAATCGCATTGGGCATTGGCAGCGTCTTCGTCTTGGTCGCTGTGATGAATGCCATTTGGGGCGCTGGCGCAGGCAATGCGCCGATCACGTTGGAAACCTACACCACCACCTATACCGTGCTGACGGCTGCCCCGATGGCTTTGTTCTTCGCCGTCTGGCTGGATGCCTTCCTCAGTACTGGCTTCCTGCCCGAACGTGGCCAACACGACGAAGAATAGCCGCATCCGCTCATCTCACGAACACAAAAGGCGACCCACATGTCGGTCGCCTTTTTGGTTACCTGATCAACTGCGCTTTACATCGCGCCTTTAACCTCAGCGATCAACTGCGTCACTGGGATTTCACGTGGACAGGCTGTCGTACAATTGAAGATCGTGCGGCAGCGCCACACACCGTTCTCCTGGCTCAGGATGGCCAACCGATCCTTGCCCGCCTTATCGCGGCTGTCGAAGATGAAGCGATGGGCCTGTACAATCGCTGCCGGGCCAACATAGGTTCCATTGGCCCAATACGATGGGCAGGACGTGGTACACGCTGCGCACAGAATGCACTTGGTCGCCTCATCAAAGCGCTCGCGATCCTCCGGGCTCTGCAGGCGTTCGCGCCCATTTTCTGGCGCAGGCTCATCGTTGACGAAGTAGGGCATCACCGACCGGTAATGCTCCATGAAGGGTTCCATATCGACGATCAGGTCTTTGATCACACGCATCCCATAGATCGGCTCGACCTGAATGCGTCCTTTCCCACCGCGGACCAGATTCTTCACCAGGGCTTTGCAGGCGAGCATGTTCTGCCCATTGATCCGCATCGCATCGGAGCCGCATACCCCATGTGCGCATGAGCGGCGCATAGCCAGCGTCCCATCGAGGTACCACTGTACGTGATGCAGCAGGTCGAGGACGCGGTCCTCTGGCTCTGCTTCCATCTCGAAGCTGCCCCAGTAGGGCTTCTCGTCACGTTCTGGGTTGTAACGACGAACGCGCAGCTCAACCTTGACTGTTCCATTGGTGGCCATTAGTACACACGCTCCTTCGGTTGGTAACGATCAATCACCACCGGCTTGTAGCTCAGCGCGATCTTGCCATCAGGGCCCATCGCCGCGAAAGTGTGTTGAAGGAAGTTCACGTCATCACGCGCCTTGAAGTCCTCACGCGAGTGCGCACCCCGGCTTTCCTTGCGGGCCAGCGCCGAGACTGCCGTCACTTCGGCCAGGTCGAGCAGCGACCCCAGGCACCAGGCTTCCAACAGATCATAATTGTGGATACTGCCCTGATCATCAATGCAGATGTCGTTCTCGAAGCGTTCCTTTAACTCGCGCACTTGCTCGACTGCCTTAGCCATCCCGTCCTCTTCCCGGAACACACCAACATACTCCGACATCACGGCCTGCATCTCTTTGCGCAGGGTGGCGACACGGGTCTTGCCCTTGCTCTGGCGAATCCGGTTGAGTTGTGCTTCCGCCTCAGCGGTTGGATTGGCGGGCAGTTCGACGAATTCAGCGCCTTTGCAATAGTCCGCCATCGCCTTGCCGCCGCGCCGACCAAACACAACCAGGTCGACCAGTGAGTTGGTCCCCAGTCGGTTGGCCCCATGCACCGAGACACAAGCTGCTTCTCCGGCGGCATACAAGCCAGGGATAACGGTGCCTTCGGCATCGCCTAGTACCCGACAGTCTACGTCCGTCGGGATGCCGCCCATTGCGTAGTGGGCCGTCGGCTGCACCGGCATCGGCTCGCTGACCGGGTTGACACCAAGATAGGTGCGGCAGAAATCGAGGATGTCTGGTAGTTTGCTCTCGATGTAGTGGGCGTCAATAGAGCGATTTTCACCGGCCTCTTTCAAATAGTGATTGACCGTCTTGGGTGTCACATCCAGATGCACATAGGGCTTGCCATTGACCCCACGCCCATCCTTTAGTTCGAGATAGATGGCCCGCGATACCACGTCACGACTGGCGAGGTCCTTGATGGTCGGCGCGTAGCGCTCCATGAAGCGTTCGCCCTCGCCGTTCAGCAGCACACCGCCCTCACCACGCACACCTTCCGTGATCAGAATACCCAGCCGATAGATGCCGGTCGGATGGAACTGGTAGAACTCCATATCTTCCATCGGAATGCCGCGCCGGTAGAGGACGGTGTTGCCGTCGCCGGTCAGAGTATAGGCGTTGCTGGTGATCGTCCAGACTTTGCCCCAACCACCCGTCGCGAACATGAAGGCCTTGGCCTGGAAGACGTGTAGTTCGCCTGTCCCAATCTCAATTGCGATCACTGCCGCAGGGCGGTCGCCGTTCATCACAATGTCGATCACCTGAAACTCATCAAAGAAATTGACATTGTTCTTGATGCACTGCTGATAGAGCGTCTGCAAAATCATATGACCGGTGCGGTCGGCCGCATGGCAGGCCCGCCGTACCGGCTTACCTGTTTCGTTGTTGGTGTGGCCGCCAAAGCGCCGCTGTGAGATTTTGCCATCTGGCGTGCGATCGAACGGCAGGCCCATGTGCTCCAGCTCGATCACCGTGTCGACGGCTTCTTTGCACAGCACGTCGACCGCGTCCTGATCAGCCAGATAGTCGCCGCCCTTGACGGTATCGAAGGCATGCCACTCCCAGTGGTCTTCCTCAAGATTACCCAGCGCGGCACCAATCCCGCCCTGGGCAGCACCGGTGTGCGAACGGGTCGGATAGAGTTTGCTGATGACTGCGGTATTGACCTGCTCGGAGGCATACAGGGCGGCCATGAGGCCCGCGCCGCCTGCGCCGATGATCACCGCGTCAAACTGATGAACTTGCATAAAGGCTGTCTCCTTGGTGGCGCGGCCCTACATCAGGGCAACGCCTGCGTTGTCGGTGTCTAGAAGCGGGTCCAACCACCCCAGAAGCTGGTCAGTCCTGGTGATGCCACAATCGCGACTGTGCCGAGGGTCAGCACGATGACCAGCACCAAACCAGATGCAATGGTTAGCCCGCGCCGCAGGCCACCCTGGTGAATATAGTCGTTGATCACATAGCGCAGTCCGTTGAAGCCGTGCAGGGCAGCAAACCACAACAAGAAGGCATCATAGATGCGGACGTTGAGGTAAGCCCAGCGATGTTGCAGCACCCAATCGGCGCCAGCAATGACTGCAACGCTGTTGACAATGTGGATGTAAGCCAGGTGCCCGAACACCAGCGGGATCAGCAAAACGCCGGACCAGCGCATGAAGCGCCAAGCTTGGATTTCGAAGGTATCCCGTTTCGGAGCTTGGGTCTGTGTTGCCGTTGCCATGCGCTACCCCCTATAGTCCCGCGACGCCGCCAGCGCCGCTCGATAGAATTTCGATGATGTGCCCCGCCATGATGATAAAGGCTGGGACGAACAGGATGGCAATGATCGCAAAGGTTGCCACCGAAATCTGGCGCTGATACTTCCAGAGCTGTGGACGCCAGTCCATCACAGCGATGCGCAAACCGTTAATCGCGTGGAAGATCACGGCGGCCATCAAGCCGACTTCGCCAAGCAGGAAGAGGGGGCTCTTGTAGAGCGCGATCGCCTCGCTGTACAGCTCTGGCGCGAAAAAGACCCAGGACGTATCGACCACATGGATCACGAAAAAGAGCAATGTACCCAGACCGGCCAGGCGATGGCCCATCCACGCAATCTGCCCTTCACGGCCCTTGTAGCGAAGAGACTCGCGAATGGTGCCGATGAGCGTTGTCATGAGGAATGCTATCCTTTAGAAACTTGATGCAGGTGTGAACGAAAACCTCTTTGAGAGGTGTGAGAGGTGACGACCGGCCCAGCCCGATCGATGGCCTGTCGTAGGGCAATGTTATCCCAAATGGCGGGTCGTGCCAAACCCCATCTGCTAGGATTCATCCTCAAAGCAACTCATCCTGAGGGAGGCCAAGCATGACCCAACCCATCGAGAAGCTGCTCGCCATTGCACCGGGCGTCCTGTTAATCATCGGTGCCTCTGGGCTAGCGCCATTGCCTTTAGCGATCAGCGTTCTGCTGCTCGCGCTCAGTTACGTCATCCTGATCTACCGAGCTGGACGGCTCCCCCTCTGGAGCCTGACCGGAATCAGCCTGGGCATGAGTCTGTTACTCACCCACCTGCTTTGGGCGGCTCTGCCTGAGCCATCGGGGTGGCTCAGAGCTGCGGCTCTCGTTCTTGCGATGGGTATCACCTTCCGCTTAGGTTGGGGCGTCGCCAAGGAAGAGGGTGGTGCAGCCGTCTTGAGCATGTCTGCTTGGATCGGCTTAGCCGCCTACGGCATCGGAGACCCCAGTTATGCCCTCACCATTTGGTACCCGGATCTGCAGCTCTGGCACCTCAACCTGATCGACACGGCCATGCTCATCCCGCTGTTCATTTTGATGCCAATCTGGCTGCTTCATGCAAAAACGCCCCGCACGCAGCTTTGGGCGGTTGGGGTCAGCGCTGGATTGGCCATCCTGGTGGACTTGGGTGCCGGGATGGCTCGAGCGATTGGCGTCGCCAGCACTTGGTCGGGCCAGCAGAATAGCAGCTTGCTGGCAGAAATCAGCGCGGCCTTGCAAGGCGGATTGATCTTCGGTGCCATTGTGGTGGGTTTGTACCTGCTCATCACTATCATCTACGCTCGGCGCAAAGATCAAGCCGGCAGGGGAGGTGGCCAGCCTTTGGCATGGCCCCAACAACAGGCCACCTAATCGACTCGATTGTCGCCAGGATTTTTTACCTATCATGTTGCGGCCAGAACTTGGATATTATTGCATGTTGCGATGAGGCAGGCGCCGGAGTTTGGCGTCTTGCTGGGCCAGTCTGGTGGGGAGTGGGTTGCGTGCTAGCGTTTGATGCTGGTGTCGTGCCGCCCCCGCAGGATGTTCAGCATATCGACAAACATCCCATAGGCGGTGGTCTGTTTGCCAGAACCTGAATCGATCAAGGTGGTCATGGGGAGGGTATCGGTTTCGATCTGCACCAGGCTGTCAGTGCCATGCAATGAGGTCATCAGATCATCCAGCGGGAGCGCTTGCGGGGCCACTTTGGCCTTGATCTTACCATCGTCGCCTGGCCACGCCTCACACACCAGCCGGGTCCGCTTATCCTGGTCCATCTGGTGACGCAGGTCCGTGATGCTGACTTCGGCAATGCCGGTCCGATCCACATCCGCCGGAACCAGTTCCGCACCCATCCACACATTTGCCAGGATGGTGATCTTGATGGCCGCGTCCCAACCGTCAATATCCAAGGTCGGGTCCGTCTCTGCCACGCCGATTTCTTGCGCCTGTTTCAGGGCTGCGTCGAATTCCAGCCCAGCCTGTTCCATTCGATCGAGAATGTAGTTGGTTGTGCTGTTCAGCACACCCCGGATGCGTTTGACCTCCGCGCCCGGAAAGGCTTCACGCAGCAGCGCATGGACCGGCGAACCGCCCAGCACGGTCGATTCGAACAAGAAGCCCACCTTCTTGCGGCGGGCTAGTTGGGTTAACTCTTGATAGCCAAAAGCGATGGGGCCTTTGTTGGCGGTCACCACGTGTATCCCACGCTCTAAGGCCCCATATAGGTAGGCAAAGGCGGGTTGCCCATCATGTGGATTGGTAGGAATCGTTTCAAATAGAAGCTGGGCTGGCACCTTGGCCAGAAAACCAGGGGTATCCGCCATCTCCGCGCCTTGATGCAGGGCGGCAAGCGTCTTCCCTTCGTTCACCAGGCTTAGAGCGGCCTCCATATCGATCCCCTCAGGATCGATAGCCTGGCCATGCCGCCCTGTGCTGATCCCGACCACCCGCAAGGTCAAGCCGTAGTCATTCTGTAGGGCGTCTCGTTTGCGCAGCAGCAAACCACCCAAAGACCGTCCGACATTCCCGAAGCCTAAGAGCGCCACATCCAGTTGCATGAAACAGCCTGTTCTGCCTTACTCGGCGCTGGTTGGTGGAACAGCCTCAGCGGATTTGCCGTCCGTGACCAAACGATTCAGTACCTCGCCGGCAAAGCGGCACAAGAGCAGCAGCAGCGTGCGGTCCGCTTCGTCGAAGTGGTCATCGCCGCGCTTGTTCAGCGCTTCGATTACGCCCAACACCCGCCCAGCACCGATGATCGGTGCTGCGATAATAGAATGCGTGTGAAAGCCCAACTCCTGATCCAGATGGCCGTAGAAGCGATCATCCACCTGGGTGTTCTGAACAACGGTAGGCGCCCTGTTCTGCACCACCCATCCTGCGATGCCGCGTTCTGCCGGAATGCGCCGACCGACAATCAGCTCCGGATCGATATCTCCATGCGCAATGACGAAGACCAACTCCGAGGTGTCTTCATCCAACACCAGCAGCGATCCATCGTTCGCGTTGATCACTCGCAGCGCATTATGCAGCAGCCGATCCAGGAGTGGCATGATCTCGGCGTCGGCGTCTAAATCGGTAAAAGCTTCCAGCAGTGTGTCGATAGCATCGAGATAGCCGCGCAGCTTCTCGACTTCGTAGAGAAGCCCTTCATTTTCTTCCTTGAGACGGGCTGTCTCCTGTTTCAGGTATCGGTTGTAGTCGCTCATGAATCCCTCGGCCTAACAGCCAGAACATGTAGATTATGGGGCAGTCTATCACAAAGCCATAACAGCCGCCAAAATCGCTATTACACCAGCGTTACAAACGCCTATCATCTACCCTTCCGAGCAGTTCTACAGATTCTTGATCGAGCTAAGAGACCCACGTGGTCATCTGGCCTGAAGCAAGGACAACAGGAAGAGGCTTTCTAGAAACGGTCAAGCTTTGGGAGGCTAATCTGTCAGATTGTAGGACTAAGTGTACAGGAAGAATCAACAGTTTCGTCTGTTGCACGATCCGCTCTGCCCAGAGCTTGGCTCACTCTCAAGCTCTGGGCAACTTACGTGGTGGCTGCTTCTGTCGAACTCAGATTAGCTGGTAGTAGGATAACCTGTTACCGGTAGAGTCCTGAAAGTCGAAGTAACGGATCACCCCTTCGACCAACTCGATTTCGCCTACATCAGGCTGAAGGCTCTTCAGCTTCTTGTGAATCGCATCGATGTCCTGGGTCTCAAGACGAATGATCGATCCACCAACCTTGAGGTCGCCTGTATCGTCAAGTTGGAGCCAAGTCGTCTCTGTGAGCTGGAGTTCAACTGTGCCGGGGGCGGGTTCTATTGTTTCCACGTCACCGAGTAAGGTCTTGTACCACTGCGCAGCCTCGTTGGCATCGCTCACCGCAATACCGATTGTTACACTTTGAATCTCTTGTGCCATAGCTCCTATTGTCCTTATGCTGGGTTTACAGCCTAAAGCATAGAGCGGGCAGGCGATCAAGTATTGTAAAAGTGCGACAAGTTTATTCACCCGTAGAATTGCAGAGATAGTGCCATTTCTTCATTATCCAGCTTGAAGAATTCCTTGGGAGTCATGCCCGTGAACTCTTTGAAGTCTTTGGTGAAATGTGCTTGATCATAGTAATCACTATCGTAGGCAATTTGGGACATACTCTCAGACGGCTGATGCAGCAGCATGTTGAGTGCGGACTGTAGTCTGATGACTCTGCACAGCTGCTTCGGGCTGATGCCGACCTGCTCAGTGAACTTCCTCTCTAGCTGGCGCCTGTTCGCTGCATGGTTGTCGAGCATCTCCTTAATAGACAACGCGCCACTTGTCAAGAACATCGTGTTGATAGTCGCCTTGACGATGTTATCTATAGCGATGGGGTCCTTTAACTTCTCGAAAAGAAAGGCTTCGACAATCGCTATTCTGGATTCCGTGTCTTCTGCTTGGCAGATGCGCTGCGCCAACGCACTGGCACGTTCTTCGCCAAACAACACCGTCAAGGGCGTTTCCTTGTTGGCTAACTCTTTGATGGGTGTGGATAGGAAGTTCGCAAGGCCATAAGGATAGAAGCGGACGGCAAAGGTGTTGACGTATCCGGTCGGCTTGATGAAAAAGGCTTCGGTGATTTGCCCGATCACCATAGCACGTGGCTGGATCACGAACTCATCGTCGGAGGTATAGCGCTTGATGTCGTCTCCTAGCAGGAAGGCCATTTCCAAGCAGCCGTCGGGAATGATCCGTTGTCTTCGATCCCCTTCTGCTGCCGGAACTTCCAGGGTCCAATAGCACTTAACGAGAGACGCCAAGTCCAGATGGGGTGGATAGACTCGATAGTCCACGATCAGTCTCCTCACGCGTTGTCATGATGTGCAATTAAGAGTACAAGGCCCCGCCAACACAGGTTTTGATCGTTCGCTTGCCTACTCAATAGGTCCTGTGGCAATCTCCCTCTGAGGCCGCTGGGGCATGTCCGTCCGATGAGTCAGACCTCTGCAAACGGTCAATTTCAGTCCACATACCCAATCCTAGCCAGATTTCTTAGTGAGCGGCAGTGTTCCTACCTATGAACCTCACCAAGACCATTCGCCGCAGCCCGTGTATAAATGATACAATGCCGTCGGTCTGGCAGATCACGATCACCAGAAATCCGCAGAAACGAGGATTCATGCAGAATTGGAAACGCTGGGCGATGCTCGCCATCGGTCTGGCGGTGAGCGCTGTCTTCTTATATCTGGCCTTGGACGGCCTGAACCTGCGCGAAGTATGGATCAACATGCAGACGGCCAACTACATCTGGTTGATCCCTGGCGTGCTGGTCTACTTCGGCGCGGGTTGGGCGCGCACCTGGCGCTGGCACTATCTGCTGCGCCCCATCAAGGCGATCAATCTGCGCGACCTCTTCCCGGTCGTCGTCATCGGCTACATGGGCAACAACGTCTACCCCTTCCGCGCTGGTGAGGTCATCCGCGCCTGGGTGCTCAAACGCAACGAAGACGTCGCGATCAGCGCCTCGCTCGCCACCATTATAGTCGAG
>JAADYZ010000015.1 GCA_010092775.1 Chloroflexota bacterium | reverse complement strand
GCTGGCTGAGGCGGAACCTGATGACCTCACCGAGGCCACTGACGAAACAGGGGAAGAAGAAGCGCCCGCGGAGACTCCCACACCAGAGCCGACTTCTGCGCCGCCCGCTCCTGTCACCGGAACGCTGGGTGGCGGCGCTTTCGAATTGGGCGGCCAGACCCACTCGCTAGCCAATCCGGGTTATATGCAGCAGGCTGGGATGACCTGGGTCAAGTTCCAGCACAAATGGAACCCCGGCGACGATCCGGCAGGAACGGTTGGCGGTCGAATTTCGCAGGGGCAGAGTCAAGGCTTCAAGGTCTTGCTCAGCATTCCAGGTGTTGATTATCCCACCCAGCCAATTGACTACGCGGCCTACGTCGAATATCTGCGTGGCGTGGCGGCCCTGGGACCGGACGCCATCGAAGTGTGGAACGAACCCAACCTATGGCGGGAATGGCCACCCGGCAGCATTAGTGGCATCACATACACCAACGAGATGCTCAAGCCAGCCTACGAGGCCATCAAGGGTGTCAATCCAAACATCATGGTGATCTCCGGCGGTCCTGCGCCAACCGGCTTCTTCAGTGGCTGCGCGGATCGTGGCTGTGACGATTGGATGTACATCGCTCAGATGGCAGAGGCAGGGGCGGCCAACTACATGGACTGCGTTGGCGTTCACTACAATGAAGGCATTGTCCCGCCTTCAGCCACCGGCGGTGATCCGCGAGATGATTTCTACTCGCGCTACTTCTGGGGTATGACCAATCTGTACTACAGTACCTTTGGTGGGGTCCCCCTCTGCTACACAGAATTTGGCTACCTGACCGGTGAGGGCCTGGGTGATCTGCCTGACGCTTTTGCTTGGGCTGGCAGTACGACCGTCCAGGATCAAGCCAACTGGCTAGCGGAAGCTGCCCTGCTATCTTCCCAAAGTGGGCAGGTGCGTATGATGATTGTCTTCAATGTGGATATTCAAGTCTGGGGATACGATCCTCAGGCAGGCTACGCGATTATCCGCCCCGATGGCGGCTGCCCGGCCTGTGAGGCCTTAGCAGCCATCCAACCGTAAACAAGCTGTTAGGACAACCATCTATGGCGAACGAAACCAGTCCGCCGGTAGAGAATGTGCTCAAGTCGCGGTTACCAACCGCGGTTCTCCTCATCCCGCTTTCATTGGCTGTCTTGGCCATTGCCATTGTGGTCGTCCTGGAAAGCCGCTTTAGCCGTTTGACAGCCAGCCAGCCACTGCTTTCGATCAACGAACAGCTAAGCATCCAACTCACCGAAGGCAATCTGGCGCGCCTGCGGATCGTCACGACCGCTCAGGAGCGTGTCTTTGGTGCTGAGGGTGCCGCGCGCTGGGCTTCGGCGCGTGAGGCTCTGCCCGATCATGTGACGCCATTGAGCGACCTGATCGAAGTAGCAGCGCGCAGCGGATCGGTGCAGTTGGCCTGGCGCTTGCCCGAAGCGCAGGGCCTCGTACAGGTCTATGCCTGGGATGACGTCGCCGAGCGCTGGACCTTGGTTCCTAGCACAGTCGATGGATCAACTGGAGCGCTCACCGTTGATGCAATAGACCAACCGTTGGCCCTTTTTGCGAGCGACAGCAGCCTGCAAATTGGTGCATTATGGGGTGAGTACGGAATCGCTCCAGCAGCCGCCGTCCATCTGGATGCACTGTATATACCCGACGTACAAATCGATGCCGACGCGGTCATCGACGACAGCGCGATCGTTTGGGGCGAGTTTCCATCGGGCGTTTACCGTCGTATGCCCGTCGTAGCGCCAACGAGCGACGCCACAGACCCGGATCAATGGGCAGACGCCCTGGCAGCTTGGTTAGAAGCACAGGAGGCAGACGGGCTTCTACTCGACCTCACTGAAACGGAGCTTAACGAAGCACTGCTGCTAGCTGTGAGCGAGTCGCTCCGCCCTGCCTATCGATTGGAGCTGCTGCTTTCCGGCCCAGTTCTGGACGAAGCGGGCTGGACGACGCCTTTTGACTGGGCTCAGGTTAGCCCTTACGCCGATGGAATCGTCCTTGATCTTCCGCTCTCCCCTGATCAGTTTACTGCCCAAAGCCCCTTGACCGAGTTCTTGAGCCAGGCCAGCGAACACATTGACACTAGCCAAATCCATTTACGCTTTAGCGTCTTGAGCATCGATCAGTGGGCAGGTCGCAGTACGCCAATTGCGACTGACTATGCACTGGCCCCACTGGGTGAAGTCGTCTTGCAGCGAACCAGCCTGACCGACAGTCCTAAACCGGGCGACAGCCTGACCTTCGAGCTAGACAGCGACATGGCAGGGATCGAACAGGAAGCGGCCTCTGGCTTGCACCACTACACCATCTACGCCGGGGGCGGCGAACATCAAGTTTGGATTATGACAGGTGATGCGTTGCGCCGCCGCCTGGATACCCTGGCCGGTTTAAACGTCGGGGGTGTCCTGCTAACCGACCTCAACCATCCTGGGACATCGAGCGGAATTTTGCGGGCCATCAGTGAGTTCCGATCCGGGCAACCCTCGACCCTTCCCACCAATCTGGCCCTGCAATGGACCGTCGAAGACACAGATGGCAGCATTATTGAGCAGCTTGTCACTGAGCTGATGCAGCCCCTGACCTGGGTTGCCCCGGCTGAAGGTGATTATGTCATCCGCTCAGCCGTGATCAGTGATGGCGCCACGCCATTAGGTGCGCAAGCAGTGATCGTTGGTGGTGAGACAGTCGGCGTCGTTCCAGAACAAGAGAATGTCGTCACTGGAGCAAGCGAGGGACTCCCACAGGCACCGCCCGCGGTCGAACTTCCGCCAGGCTTGGCGCCCCCGATTGTTCCTGCGGGTGCTTTCGGACGTTTTGAGTTGGGTGGGCAAGTCAACCATGTCGTTAATAATCCTGGCCAGATGCAGGCCGCTGGTATGGAATGGGTCAAATTCCAACTTGCCTGGTCACCTGACACCGACTCACAGGCCGCCTGGACATTGATCGAAGAAGGGCGGGCGCAGGGTTTTAAGGTCTTGATCAGCGTCACTGGGCGCGACAAATATCCCGACGAGATCAACTACGAGGCCTACATTGAATTCCTGCGGGAAGTTGCCTACGCTGGCCCTGAAGCAATCGAGGTGTGGAACGAACCCAATCTGGACTTCGAATGGCCGCGTGGTGAAATCGACGGGCGAACGTATACCTGGGATATGCTTGCTCCCGCGTATAATGCCATCAAGTCCGTCAATCGCAATATCATGGTGATCTCGGCGGCTCCGGCTCCAACTGGCTTGTATTATGCGGAGGGGGGCTGTTCTGGCGGCGGATTCGGCTGCGATGACTGGCTCTTCCTGCAACAGATGGCCGAAGCAGGGGCGGCTAACTACATGGATTGCGTCGGCGCGCACTACAATTCAGGCGCGACAGCACCCTCTGCGACCACCGGCCATCCTGCTGACCCAGGCTATCAGCACTATAGCTGGTATTTCGGAGGCATGTTGCAGCTCTATGGCGGCACTTTTGGTCGCCCGGTATGCTTTACAGAGTTAGGCTACCTGAGTGGCGAAGGCTGGGGATCCGTTCCTCCGCGCTTCGATTGGGCCAGCCAAACCAGCGTTACACAGCAGGCAGCCTGGCTTGCCGAAGCGGCTCAACTGAGCCAGCAAAGTGGCAATGTGCGATTGATGATTGTATGGAATGTTGATTTTGAGTATTGGGGCGATGACCCAATGGGCGGCTATGCGATTATCCGGCCCGATGGCACTTGCCCGGCCTGCGATACGCTAGGGAATGTGATGCGCTAATTCAGATGGTGACTGACCTCGCCATCTCTTTTCTGAGTCCTTAAACCACCACACGTTGACAATCAGCGAGGATAAGCATTCGATGAGTGAGCAAGACCCCAACGAGACACAATGGCACGAGACCAACAGCACGCCACCCATGCCGCAAGGCCCAACCTCGAACGAGGGGGAGTGGCAAGAGAGTTCGTCGATGCCAACCAATCCCTCCGGCTATGGCACACCCATTGTGCGCCAGACGCCCGTTCAGGACGATGCCTCGGTTGACCACGCGCAAGCGGCTCCGACCATTGAACATACACCCGTTGATGTGCCAGAGGACCTCTATGAATCGGCAGCCGACCCCGATGCAACACGCCTCTCGCAGGCCCCAATTGTGGATGAGCCAGGGCAGGCACCTGCTGAGAAATCCACTGCGAATCGCGGCCTGCTGATTGGGGCTGTCAGCGGGATCGCCGTGTTGGTCCTGCTCTGCGGCCTGATCGGAGCCTTGGTGGTTGCGCCGATGCTGGGCATCAATTTGTTTGGTGGGCTAACAACACTGAACAGCAACAATCCAACGTTGACTCACCCTGATGGCTTGAGTGTGCAGCTCACGAGTGACACCTCAGCACGTGTGGGCTTGGACTCGGTCCCACGCCAGGTCTTCCTGGACGGAGACAGTGACTATAACGATGCGCTGACCGCCCTCCCGCCCTATCTTGACATGCGCAGCCCATTATTCATTCTCGAACGCGAGGGTGAGGGCAGCACGATCCTATCTATCGACATTCCGAACGAGTCGCAACCTTATCACACGCTCGACTTATATGCCTGGGATGAGGCGACCAGCCAATGGCAGTTTGTGGCTGGTCATGTCGACAGCGCCAATGAAGTCATCCTGACCGATGAGTTCCCATCGACTTTGGCAGTCTTCCAAACTCGCCCGGTGGCACCTGCCATCGCCGCGACGATGCGTGACAACCAACCATTAGCAGAACGTGAGGTGAGTGCCTTCAACATGATCCTGCCCGGTGGCTTGACCGTCGAGGCAGGTGGTGGCATCGGTGGTGCCTTGGCAGGCGGCTGGGACTTGACTGGCAGCTACGCCGTCGTGCCGGTCGTCACGGTGACCGACCCCAGCGTCATGTCTGCCATTCTGGCAGATGAAGCCCAACGCAGCCTGCACGCCAGCGATCTGAGCGCATTGGTAGAAGGGCAAGACTTCGATGGCATCGCCGTCGACTATCGCGGCCTGACCACGCAAGATCGTGAGGCCTTTAGCCTTTTCATCCAGGAGTTAAGCGAATCTCTGCAAGCGCGCGGCAAATTCCTCGGTGTGATCGTTTTGCCAGCCACCGCGACCAGCGACGGCTGGGATACGGCTGGCTATGATTGGCGTGCTCTTGGGGCAGCGGCTGACGCCCTGATCATTTTAGGGCCCAACAATCCGCAGTCCTACACCATCAATGGTGAGATCATGTCGATGTTAGGTTGGGCAGTCGGTGAAGTCAACCGTCTAAAGATCCATATCGCTTCGCCTGCGACCGGCGTGGAGCAAGCCGCAGGCGAATTCAACCTGATTCCCTATCGGACGGCAGCCCGCGCTCTGGGGCAGCCGGTGCTTGTAACAGACCCACCAGCCGAAGGTGAGCAGTTCCAGCCTGGCACAACGCTGACGTTTGACCTGGAAGGTGGCACATCACAGGTCACCCTTGACCAGAATACCGGTGCTTACACCTTTGCCTCACCTGAGGGCAGTCAAATCTGGCTAATCAACGCCAATGCTATCCGCACCCGCCTCGACACGCTGGCGAACTTCAACCTGGGTGGCTACGTCTTTCACGGCGTGATCGAGCCGAATTTCAGCGATGCGGGTGTCAGTGCTACGCTCAATGAGTTCAAAGTTCGCGCCCAATCCACCACATCCGATCAACTAGAGATTGTCTGGCAGGTCAGTGGCTCCGCTGGAGCTGTCTTGACAGAACGCACGGGCATCGGCACACCTCTGGTCTGGCAGCCGGGTCAAGGCGGTGAATATCGTGTCAATGCTCAGGTAGCCGGGGCCAATGCTGGCGAGGCGGTCGTACAGGTGGAAGGTGAGCCCGCCGTTGCGGAAGCTGATCCGACTGAAGAAGCCGCACCAGCAACCGAACAACCTGCAACGACGGCAACACCAGAAGCAACCGCCACCAGTTCACCCACCCCAGAAGCGACTAACGAAACCCCGCCGCCGCCATCCGGTGGAGCCGGGGCACCCGCCGGTGGTTTTGAGCTTGGTGGGCAGGTGCCAGGCTTCATCAGTCATGGCCCGGCCATGCAAGAGATGGGGATGAACTGGGTCAAATTCCAGATTAAATGGTCACCGGGTCTTGATCCTGGCGTCGCATCAGGCCCGATTTCCGTGGCCCGTAGCAATGGCTTCAAAATCCTCTTGAGCATTCCGGGCCCACTCTATCCCGACACCATCGATTTTGGCTCCTATATCAATTTCCTGCGTGGGGTTGCTGAACAACAGCCCGATGCCATTGAGGTCTGGAACGAGATGAACCTGGATCGCGAGTGGCCCACTGGCCAGATCAGCCCGGAAAGCTATGTCAACAACATGCTCGCCCCAGGTTTCAACGCGATCAAGTCTGTCAGCCCGAACACCATCGTGATTATCGGTGCCTTGGCACCCACAGGCTTTGATGACAACAACACCGCCTGGGCCGACGACCGCTACGTTTTGGGTCTGGCTGCTGCCGGAGCCGCCAACTATGCTAACTGCATGGGCGTCCACCACAACTCTGGTACCACCAGCCCTTACGTTAGCTCGGGCCGCTCGGAGGGCAATCACTATAGCTGGTACTTCGAGCCCACGTTGAACGTTTATACCCCTGTCGGGCTCCCCCTCTGTATCACTGAGGTCGGCTACCTGTCTGGCGAGGGTTTTGGCACACCACTGCCTGCTGCCTTCGCCTGGGCTGAAAGCAACTCAGTACAGGAACATGCTCAGTGGCTGGGCGAAGCTGTGACGATCTCGCGTAATCGCGGTGACGTTCGCCTGCTGATTATCTGGAACATCGATTTCACAGTCTGGGACAGCGATCCGCAGGCTGGTTACGCGATCTTCCGACCTGACGGAACCTGCCCGGCTTGTGCCACGATCCGGGCGGCGATGGGCCGCTAACACCACACCGGCCCATCTTTGCAGTCAGCTAACCTAAGGGGGAACCCAATGGAACAACCGGCAGAAGAAACACTTCATCCGCGCACGCTACGGTTGCTCGCATTTGCCTGGATCGGCGTCGTCCTGTTCGTCGGTGTATGCACCTTTCTCGGAATCCTATGGGCAATCGGCGGCCAATCGAGTAGTGCGAGTGCCGCCGCTGCCCTTCCTATCGACCCGGCTAGCGCAGCAGAGAGCCAACCGGCTGACGAGCCGGGCGCAGCCCCACCTAACACCCCAGTCGAAGGGACAGAACTCTCGACCAACCCACCAACCGAGAGCAGTGCTGCCTCACCAGCGACCACTTCCCCCCCCACGCCGATTGCTAGCCCAGCCCCCACGCTGGATCGCAGTTTTGCCTATGGGGTTCAGAGTCGGCTGGAGGTCGCAACCGACCGAACCGTTGAGAGTCTGATTGATCTGGGAGTGCCCTGGGTCAAGATTGAGGTGCGCTGGGATGAGATCGAAGCCACCCAGGGTGAACCCGATTGGTCAACACTGGACAGCATCCTAGAAGCCACCAGTCAGAATGACATCCGTGTTCTGGCGACTGTTGTTGGGGCACCGGATTGGGCTCGCACCACCATCACAGAGGGGCGTATTGGTCCACCCGATGATCCAACGGCTTTTGCTGATTTTGTCGGCCAACTCGTCACGCGCTACGGCGGCCAGATCAACGCAATCGAGTTGTGGGAAGAGCAGAATCTGATCGAACAGTGGGACAGTGGCACGGACCTGAGCGCTCAATCTTATGTCAGCTTCTTAGCACCTGCCGCCCAGGCCGTCCGCGAAGCCGACAACACCGTCGTGATTGTCAGCGGAGCACCCGCCCCAACCGGCCTGAATGATGCTGCCGTAGCCATTGATGACTTTCTCTACATGCAGGGAATGCTGGATGCAGGCCTGCTATCGGTGGTCGACTGTGTGGGCGTAAGTGCCAACGGCAATAACCTACCACCCACGCAAACCGCCGAAGACGCTTTTTCGCAAGGCATTCCACCGGGGACGATCTTCATCGGCCCCTTCGATGTCGACAACCCCTTGAACCCCCATCACAGTTGGTCCTTCTATTCGACCATCAACGGCCATCACGACATTATCGTCAGCAGCGGCGAGGACACACCGCTCTGTGTGACGTCATTTGGTTGGGCCACCATCGTCGGCATGGAGGGCGATGTACCTGCCGGAGCAGAGTTCGCCCTGGATAACACCCTCGAAACCCAGTCGGAGTACGTCTTGGGCGCTCTCGAACAATTGCGCGATTGGGACTTCGTGTGGATGGCTTTCCTATACAATCTCGATTACTCGCCCAAGGCCAACGGGGACCCTCAAGCAGAAGGCACGCTGTTCAGCATCCTCGACCCGGAGGGCAATCCCCGCCCAGCCTATGAAGCCCTGCAATCCTTCAGTGTTCCGACTCCCTAACGCCCTATGACCCGGATCACTGAAGAAAGCGGAGTAGGTTACCTCGCCGTCATCCTGCTGCTAGCGACAGCGTTGATCGTGTTGTTGGTTCAGGGAGTGGGGGGAACATCCCAAACCAGCACGGTCGAGACAGCAAACGAAACACCCAGCCCAACACCAACCAGCGCACCGCCGCCGGAGGTGCAACAGCTTGTAGCCTCGCCAACACCTGCCATTCACGTTGCCCTTTGGTGGGATGAGCAGATTGCCCAGCGCGACCTCGATTTGGTCGAAGAACTGGGCTTTGGTTGGGTCAAACAGAAATTTGCCTGGCGCGACATCGCAACCGTCGAGCGCGGGCAATATGATTGGTGGCGCACCGATCGCATCGTTGAAGACGTTGAGGAACGCGGCCTATCCTTGATCGTCCGGCTGGATCGCCAACCCTTCTGGTCGCAAGCGAACGGTGGTTGGCCACCACTTGAGAACGCGCCCCCGGCTGACTTGCAAGACTTTGGCGATTTCTGCCATGCGGTGGCGGAGCGCTATCAGGGGCGCATTCAAGCCTATCAGGTATGGAACGAACCCAACCTGGCCCGCGAATGGGGTGAACAGCCGCCCAACGCCGCGGAATACGTCGACCTCTTGGCGACCTGCTACGAAGGCATCAAATCGGCTGATCCTGCTGCCTGGGTGATCTCCGCACCGCTCGCCCCAACTGGTACAGGCCTGCCCATTGCCATCCCTGATGACGAGTATCTGATCGCGATGTATGAAGCGGGAGCCGCCGATTACTTTGACATGCTGGGCGTCAACGCCCCTGGTTACGCCGCATCGCCACAGACCTCACCTGGAGAAGCCGCGGCCAACCCAGCTTTTGGAGGTCAAGCCTGGGCGACCTTCCGCCATGTTGAGACGATCCGCAGTATTATGGTCCAACAGGGCGACGGCCACAAACAGATTGCAATATTGGAGATGGGTTGGACGACTGATCCGGTCAACGATGAGTACCGTTGGTTTGCTGTCAGCGAGCAGGAACAAGCCGACTACCTAGCTGGTGCGTATTGGTGGGCACGTTTGAATTGGCAGCCCTGGATCGGGTTAATGACCACCATCTACATTCCCGACCCATCCTGGACACCCGCCGACGAGGAGTACTGGTGGGGGGTCACCTTCCCCAGTTTCCCCATTACGCACCGCCGACCAGCCTTCTATACCCTACAGGGTTTACCCGACTGGGGGGGGGAAACACCCTAATTCTCATACTGATGCGCCTTTGTGAGGCGCACAATGTGGCACGTGAAGTATAATAGGGCTACGAAGTCCAACTATCTGCGAGTAGACCCTATGTCCTATGTCTTGATCGTCGACGATGATAAGATGGTGGCTGAAGCAATCGCTGACCTGGTAGATCTCTATGATTGGCACGCCAAGATTGTGCACGGCCCTCGCGCCGCCTTCGACCAGATCCATCGTGATCCACCCGCCCTCGTTCTGCTCGATCTCAATATGCCCGGCGTAGACGGCTTCGAGGTGATGAGCTACATCCGACGTGACCCCATCGCCGAGAAGACACCAATTGTCTTCGTCACGGCTGAGGACGACCAAGGGACCCGCGACAAAGCTAAAGAAGCTGGGGCACTCGACTACCTCATCAAACCGGTTGACCCCGAACAGATCGAAGCCATCCTCAACAAGATCAAATCGCCGCAGTAAGCGGGCAGCAGGCAGGCTCAGTCCAGCCTAATCATCGATAAACGGGGGAACTTGTCAGCTTGCTGTAATGGCAGCACCACGATGTTCGCCTCATTTCGATAGTCCAGCGCCAGCGTCGTAAAGGAACTGACAGCCCCCCAGCGCCCAATCAAACTCAAGCGGCGCGACAAGGCCAAACGCATCACCAGCGCTTCAATTGCCCCCCAATCGTCAGGCCCCTGATAGGGATAGGTCATGATGACCTGGCCGGGCGTCTTCTTGTTCGGACGAGCCATCTCCAGAATGCGCCGCCAACGGTAGCGCGTCAGCAGCTTTTGCGCTTTGGCACGCAGGTCTGGTGCTGTCGCATCAATCGCCTCTTCGAGATGATCCTCATAAGCGTGATGATCCAACAGCATGATTTCAGCCGCCCGGATGCCCTTGCGACCGGTCTCATCCTCTTGATCCGTCACGGTAACGCGCGAGAGCGCGATTGAACGCCCATCTACCGGAAAGCTCTTAATCGACCGCGCCCCGATGAATCCATTCCTGCCCCAACCCTGTCCGCGTGGCATCGCCTGCCGCCAGATGACTTTGAGGGTCTGCTCGTCAAAGTCATCTGTAGGCGGCTGGAAAGCATAGCCAGGCCGCTGGCCGTTGAGTTGATATTCAATCGAAAGCTTCTGCATCGCCGACCTTAGATGCTCTTGGGGCGGGGCCGGATGGCATTGAAGAATTCGGCCATCACGACAGACAGACGATACTTGTCTGGCTCAACCAGACTGCTGGCATAGATGCGATAGGCATAGCCAAGGCGTTCCGACTGCGACTTCAAGCGCCGAATCTCGTTCCGATAGTCGTCTAAGACATCGTCTAGGTTCATGTCATCTTCCCATAGATCGGCCTTGTTAACTAAGAGCACCACCATTTGCAGCGCTTTGCTCGCGTCCCGCTCATCGTCAATCATCTGGAACATGAAGTTGAGCGCATCCTTATGCTGGTAGACATTGCTGTGATCCAGCATGAAGATGATGCCACGCGGTTTGGCCTCGCGATACAGATCAAGCCAGTCGGTTTCCCACATGGCGTATTCACCACCTACATCGCGGCGTGCCCGCACCTTGACGTTTTCCCCGGCCACGTCGGTGTTCATCCGGGGGACGGCATCACCGCCCGCCGCCGTAGGGTCTGGCTCAAAGTCTTCCATCATATCCATGTCATTCTTGAGCCACTCCAAGAGCGTTGTCTTGCCCGTCTGGCGATAGCCTAAGACCACGAAGGGGAGGCCCATCACCTGAACGTAGGCGAAATCCAGAACCGAGTCAACGAATTGGCTCAGTCCTTCGGGGATAATCCGGGTGATGGTCCCGGTGATAATGCAGATGAGTTGTTCAAACGTGTTCATAACGCGTCCTTATAGCCTTGTCGTCCGTTCCACTACGCACTTCATGAGTGTAACAAACCCCTCACCTACTACGATCTACGGATTATGGCCTGTTCGGTTGCATCCGTTGCCACCTTGATAAATTGAGCCACCTTGATCAGCGTCTGTTCCGCTTCAGGCAAGTAAGGTGCGAATCCTGGCCATACATGCCAGAGCCCCTTGCCTTCTATGGTGGTAACGGAGACGCCAGCAGCGGCAGCGGATTGAGCAAACTGTTTGATCGAAGGGCGCAACAGTTCGTATTCGGCTATACATAGCATGATCGGTGGGAAGTTCTGCATATTGCCGTAGACTGGGCTGATGAAGGGCGAGCGCCGATCATGGGCGCCACAATAATGATCCGCTGTCGCAAGCAGAACGCCTTCAGATAGCATCGGATCAGCTATAGCAGGCAGTGCCTCGCGTTTGATGTCCAGGTCAACCATCGGTGAGAGGCCCACTCCACAGGCTGGCAGCGGCAGAGCCACTTGTTTCAAACGATGCATCAATGCAAAAACCAGATTACCTCCCGCTGAGTCGCCGGCAATGGCGATGTGCTGCGGATCATAGCCTTGATCAAGTAGAAGCGTGTAGACAGCAAAACAATCATCGAGCGGCGCTGGATAGGGATGGTCTGGTGTCGTGCGGTAGTCGACCGCCACAGCGGTAAGAGCTGCGTGTTTTGCCAACCGGGCAACGATGTAACGATGCAATGGATTCCATCCCGCCATGAATCCACCGCCGTGCAGGTATAGCATTACCCGCTGAGTATCTGCGTTGTCAGGCTCAATCCACTCGCAAGGGACTTCAGCAATTAGATCTGACTTGCTGGTCACACCTCTTGGCAGCACCTTGATCGGTTCAAAAGTCCGTGAGATAGTGTCCAGAGTGCGCAATGCCTGCGGACTTTGAAATGGTATGACGCGAATAAACAGCCCAAACCCCAGCACCATCGTCCTAACAAAAGCGTATTGCCAACTGGTCATCGCATCGATCTCCAGCATGCTTTGCAGAGGATCAACCCACATCTTCAGCTTACCGTAAACGTCGATCGATTGTTGGTGAATGGAAAGAGCCACCCAATCGGATGGCTCTATTTTAGGCTGGGGAGGTAGGATTCGAACCTACGATCTTCGGCTCCAAAGGCCGTTGCCTTACCGCTTGGCCACTCCCCAATATGCCGATAGAGTCTACCACAAGT
>JAADYZ010000133.1 GCA_010092775.1 Chloroflexota bacterium | reverse complement strand
GCTGGTGACAGGTGGAACCGGATTCATCGGATCGCATTTGGTACGGCGCTTGCTGAACGAAGGGGCGCGAGTCTCTGTGTTCGCGCGGGCCGCCACCGAACCAGGACGGCTAGCCGGTATCGCCAGCGAGATCGACCTGCGTACCGTTGACATCCGCGTGTCTGGGGCGGTCGATGTGGCAATGGAAGCTGTTCAACCTGAAGTCGTCTTTCATCTGGCGGCAGAAGGGCAAACCAATCCCTTTCTATCGCACAATTTGGCGCTCAAGACGAACCTTGAGGGAACGATCAACGTGGTGCGGGCGGCAGCGGCTTCTGGGGCACGGCGCATTGTGCATACGAGCACCAGCCATGAATACGGGCATCATGCCGACCAAGGCACCTTTGACCCGATCTCCGTTTATGCGGCCTCAAAAGCGGCAGCCTGGAGTTTCGTGCGCATGTACCAGCGTACTGAAGGCTGGCCCATCGTGTGCCTGCGGCTTTTCCAAGTCTATGGACCCGGACAGACCGATCAACTGCTGATCTCGTCGGCTATCCGTGCGGCGCTTGATGGCCGGTCCATTCGCACGACGCCGGGTGAACAAGAGCGAGATTGGGTTTACATTGACGATGTGGTTGAGGCCTATGTGCTGGCAGCTACCGCAGAAGGGGTCGATGGCCACACGTTCGACATTGGAAGCGGCCAGGGCATGAGCGTCAGGGACACGGTTGAGGCCATCTACGCGCGCTTCGACGGTCTTGAACCACAGCCCGGCGCGCTCCCTTATCGCCCAGGGGAGGTCTTTTCTCTCGTCGCGGATACCAACCAGACCGAGGCTGTCTTGGGCTGGCGCGCGTCCGTGTCGTTTGAGGACGGTCTGAGCCGCACGATCGAAGCGCTGCGAGCAGAACAGACCTTAGCCGTTGCTGAGCCAGGAAATATGGCTAGCACAGCAAATGCCAGCAGCCGCGTTGAGGACTTGCAAGCCGATATTCTGGAAAAAGTCAGTGAGTACTATGCACTGACGCATCAGCAGAGCCACTGGACACCTGGTGAGACTAAGGTGCAATATGCAGGTCGCGTGTTTGATGACCGTGAGATGCGTTTGATGACCGAATCGATGTTGGAGTTTTGGCTGACCGCGGGACGCTTTGCACAGGCCTTCGAGACCAAACTGGGGCACTATCTCGGCGTGCGCGAGGTAATCCCGGTCAACAGTGGGTCGTCGGCGAATCTCGTGGCGATCAGCACCTTGATGTCGAAGCGCCTGCGAACGCGCCCGATGGAGCGTGGTGACGAGGTCATTACGACGGCAGTCTCCTTCCCGACGACCATCGCGCCCATTGTACAGAACGGCCTGGTGCCGGTGCTGGTTGACAGCCAATTGGGGAATTACAACGTCGACGTGGAACAGCTTGAGGCTGCGCTTTCGCCGCGCACACGGGCGATCTTCATCACACACACGCTAGGCAATCCGGTCGACATGGATGCCGTGATGGCGTTTGCAGGTGAGCATGATCTCTATGTGATCGAAGACAACTGCGATGCCTTGGGCAGTCGCTACAATGGTCAGATGACTGGAACCTTTGGAGACTTTGGCACAAGCAGTTTCTATCCCGCGCATCACATCACACTCGGTGAAGGCGGCGCAGTCTATACGAATCGCCCGCATTTGGCGAAGATCGCAAGGACTATGCGCGACTGGGGTCGAGACTGTTGGTGTGGCTACATCAACCCGCCGAACGGACGCTGCGGCAAGCGCTTCGAGTGGACGGTTGATGGCATCGAAGGTCACTACGATCACCGCTATTTGTACACTGAGATTGGCTACAATCTGAAGCTGACCGACCCAATGGCATCGATTGGGTTGGCGCAGATTGACAAGCTGCCCAGCTTTGTCGCGACTCGCAAACGCAATTTCCGCATCTTGTACGATGGCCTGCGCGATCTGGAGCCGTTTTTCATCTTGCCGAGTTGGAGTGAGAAAGCTGACCCCAGTTGGTTTGCCTTCCCAATCACGATCCGCCCAGAGGCACCGATTGACCGCAACCAATTGCAGCGTTTCCTCGAGGAGCGCAAGATCGAGACGCGGCTCCTCTTTGCAGGGAACATTCTCAAGCAGCCCGGCTATCGAGGCATTCCGCATCGGGTGATTGGTGAGCTGCCCGTCGCCGACCTGGTGTTACGGAACACCTTCTTCGTGGGAGTGTATCCGGGTCTGGATGTGCCACAGCTTGAGTACATGCTGAACGCCTTTTATGACTTCGTACGACGTGAGGACTTCGTACCAGCCTAATTCATGTCTTGTCGCAGGGCACTGGCCGACTATGGTATAGTGTTGGCTTGTGTCGGTCGATACCTGAAGTGATCTCGCTTATGAAACTGTCTGTCATCATTTGTGCATACAACGAACGTGAGACCATCCTCACCATTCTTGATCGCGTCCATGCGGTGACGATCGATGGTTGGGACAAGGAAGTCATTGTGGTCGACAACTGCTCAACGGATGGCACGCGCGAACTACTGCAAGAGGTCGACTACCCCAACACGCGGATCATTTACCAGCCACAGAATATGGGGAAGGGCACAAGTATTCGCACGGCGATTGATCACTTGACCGGTGACTATGCAGTCATTCAAGATGCTGATCTTGAATACGATCCGGCCGATCACATTCTGTTGACTGAGCAGGCCGACGCCGGTGCGATCGTGATCTTCGGAAGCCGGGTGGTGGGTGGCGATGTGAAATATCAGTACACACACACTTACCTGGGTGCCAGGTTCATCACCTCTGTTATGAATCTGTTGTTCGGTGGCAAGCTGACGGACGCAGCAACGGCGACCAAAATGGTGCGATCGGATGTCCTCAAGTCCTTGAATCTGGTCGGGAAGTCTTTTGACCTGGATTTTGAGCTGCCTGACAAACTCCTGCTCGCTGGCTACGAAATTGTGGAAGTGCCGATTTCCTACAATCCGCGCACCTACGAAGAGGGCAAGAAGATCACCGCATGGGACGGCTTGCAAGCTTTGTTGGTCATGCTGCGGGATCGATTTGGATTGTCCCCGGTGTGGAAACAAGGTCAGAAGCCGCAGACGGTTCAGCGATCGGCTGAATAGCAGGCGCAGCCGTACGCCACATGACATCTACTAGTTCGAATAGGATTTGCGTTGTGAACATCTACATCACTGGTTCAATCGCGTATGACTACATCATGCGCTATCCAGGTGAGTTCAAGGAGATGCTTGAAGGAAACCTGGATGACCTGAGTGTGAGCTTCCTGGTCGATGACTTGACCCGCCAACGCGGCGGCGTCGCCCCCAACATTGCCTACACCCTCGCGCTGTTGGGGGAAAGGCCAGTGCTGGTTGGGACGGCTGGGCACGACTTTGGCGAGTACAAGCAATTTCTTGACGAGATTGGCGTTGACACCCGCGGTGTACGCATTCAAGAGGACTTGTTCACCGCGTCTTTCTTTGTGAGCACAGATCAGATCAACAATCAGATTGGTTCGTTTTACATTGGTGCCATGGCTCGCGCTCGAGACCTCGCACTGAGCGATGTTGTCAACGGCAGTCTGCCCGATCTGGTTGTGATCTCACCCAACGATCCGCAAGCGATGCGCAACATCATCGCTGAATGCAAGGACCTGGGCATTCGCTATCTTTACGATCCGAGCCAGCAAATCGCACGAATGGACGGCCCGGAAGTCGCGGAAGGTGTTGAGGGGGCCTACCTGCTGGTCGTGAATACCTTTGAGCATGAGGCGCTGTGTCGCAAGGCCGGACTCACCCCAGATGACCTGCTCAACATGGCTGAGAATGTCATCGTCACGCGGGGCAAGAACGGAGCGGACTTCTTCACCTCCGATGGACTCATCCACGTCCCCGTGTACCCGACGGAGACGATTATTGATCCGACGGGCGTCGGCGATGCCTTCCGCAGTGGCCTCTTGAAGGGGCTGAGCGCGGGCTGGTCTTGGGAGTTAACTGGGCGGGTGGCCTCGCTGGCTGCTGCTTATACGCTAGAGAAGGTTGGCCCGCAGAATCACCACTTCACCCCACAGGAGTTCGTGGCGCGTTTTCGCAAGGAGTTCGATGATCAAGGCGCTCTGGATGCCTGGTTGGCCGAATCGGAGTCTTAACCCAAGGACGTATGACCATCTACGCCTTATCGACCCTGACTGACGATCACCAACTGCGGGTCTTCCTGTCTACAGACACGGACTACGCGGCCTATGCCTTGGGCGATCTGGAGCCACCCTATGACCAGCATGCGCAGTGGGTGGCCGCGAGCCAGAAGGGGGCGGTTGAGGGTTTGGCCCTGCTCTATACGGCGCTGGATCCACCGCTACTGTTTCTGATGGGTGACGTGCCCGCCCTGAGCGCCATCCTGATGCATGGCGTTGGGCCAGATCGGATTGTGTTCAACGCAAGGCTGGAGGTTGAGGGCGTGCTGGACACCTTCTACGATCTGCAATTGGTCAAGACAATGCTGCGGATGCGGGTGACCAGCCGGGAGTTTCGCCCGCTGAGCGAGGAAGACGACAGCGGCAAGCCAGAACGCCTTAGCGGCAAGGACGCCGACGCCATCAACAGCTTGCACGAAGTCGCGTCCGAGCATGACAAGCGCTCCATGGACGACGTTGCGTTTGTCCCTGCGATGGTGGATCAGGGTGTCTACTTCGGTATCCGCGAAGATGGCCAGCTCATTGCTTGCGCTGGCACCCATCTTGTCGCCAAGCGAGCCAAGCTCGCCGCCCTAGGCAATGTAGTTGTGCATCCAGAGCAACGGCGCAGAGGATTGGGGCGCAGGGTGACCCATGCGGTGGCACGCCATCTACTCGATAGTGAGATCAATCTGGTGGTGTTAAACGTGGAAAAACGTAACGCCGCCGCGGTCAAACTCTATGAATCTCTGGGGTTTGGGACGGGCACTGAATACATAGAAGGAATCGCTGCGCGTCGGTCTTAATGACTGGGTGCGGCTTTTTGTTCCCATCGCGAAGCTAATCAGTTGAGGAGACCAAAAGGAATGAGTGGGATTGAATACGATGTTGCTGACCTCGGCCTAGCCGATCAGGGTCGGCACCGGATGGAGTGGGCCGCGCGCGAAATGCCGGTCTTGAAGTTGATTCGTGAGCGCTTTGAGCAGGAGCGTCCGCTCGATGGATTGCGGATTTCGGCCTGCTTGCATGTAACGTCAGAGACCGCCAACCTGGCCCGCACCCTTCAAGCAGGTGGTGCCGATGTCGTGCTGGCGGCCTCTAATCCTCTGAGTACTCAGGATGACGTCGCGGCTTGCCTGGTATCTCACTTTGAGATTCCGGTATATGCGATCAAGGGTGAGGACAATGACACCTACTGGCAGCACATCAAGGCGGCATTGGCCCACAAGCCCGAAATCACCATGGACGATGGCGCCGACCTACTCAGCGAACTGCACAAGAATCACACCGACTTACTCGATACGGTCGTCGCCGGGACGGAAGAGACCACAACTGGGGTGATCCGCTTGCGTGCAATGGCCAAGGATGGCGCGCTCAAGTACCCGGTGATTGCCGTCAACGACTCGATGACCAAGCACTTGTTCGACAATCGCTATGGCACCGGCCAGAGCACCATGGACGGCATTGTGCGGGCGACCAATATCCTGATTGCAGGTAAGACGGTAGTGGTGGCGGGCTATGGCTGGTGCAGCCGAGGTATCGCGATGCGTGCCAAGGGCATGGGTGGGAATGTGATTGTGACGGAAGTCGACCCGCTTAAGGCGTTGGAAGCTGTGATGGATGGCTTCCGCGTCATGCCCATGAGGGAAGCCGCTGAGGTTGGCGACATCTTTGTGACTGCGACGGGCGACATCGACGTGATTGACACCCATCACATGGAAATCATGAAAGATGGCGCAATCGTCTGCAATTCAGGCCATTTCAACGTGGAGATCAACTTGAAGGGCCTGGCCGAGATGGCTGAAGGTCCGCCGGTTGAAGTGCGGCCGTTTGTGGAGCAGTACGTCGTCAAGGGCAAGAAACTGCACATCCTTGGCGAGGGCCGCTTGATCAACCTGGCAGCAGCAGAAGGCCACCCCGCCAGTGTGATGGACATGAGTTTTGCCAATCAGGCTCTGGCCTCTGAATACATGGTGAGCCACGCCAAAGAGCTAGACAACAACGTCTACACCATCCCTCAAGATGTGGACATGGAGATTGCCAGGCTGAAGCTGGCGGCAATGGGCGTTCAGATCGACACGCTGACCGATGCTCAAGCTAACTACCTCAGCCAGTGGCAGGAAGGCACCTAGACGGAGCAAGACAGGCCGCGACCCTGCCCCAACCTGGGCGGGGTCGCTCGGCTTTGCCTGGGCCGTTAGGCCTACGGTATACTGTCGCTTGTCATCACCTCTTCACACACCTGAACGAACTCTTTGGGGACTGCATTGCGCACATTGATAACTGGGATCGGCGGATTTGTGGGTGGCCATCTGGCACGCCATCAGCTCAGCTTGGGTGGTTATGAGATCGTTGGGACGACGCTGGCCCCAGTCGATAGTTATGATCACCTGAAGCCGCTGGTCGGTGACGGCGTGATTTTGCATCAAGTCGATCTCACTGTGCCGGAAGCGGTCGATGACTTATTGCTAGCCGTTCGGCCTGAACAGATCTTTCACTTGGCTGCGCAGAGCTTCGTTGCTGAATCCTTTGGCAATCCCTGGGCCACGATTGAGAACAACATCCGCGCACAGCTCAACTTGCTGGAAGGCATCGTGCGGCAGCAACTTGACTCACGCATATTAATCGTCAGTTCGGGCGAAGTCTACGGACCTGTGTCGCCAGACGACGTGCCGATCAACGAAAGCCAACCACTGCGCCCCGCCAACCCCTATGCCGTCAGCAAAGTCACCCAGGACATGCTCGGCCTCCAATATCACCTGAGTCATGGCTGTCTCTTATACACATCTCCGAGCCCACGAG
>JAADYZ010000132.1 GCA_010092775.1 Chloroflexota bacterium | reverse complement strand
TGATCAGACGTTTCACAGGACTGACACGCCGCATACTGGCTCCAGGTGTTGATCATTGCGCGGTCGGTGCACGCCAGGCATTCACAACAATCAAGCTGAAAGACAAGGTGGTTCAGCTATCAAGGGCGATAGTTACATAGCTCCGCCGCCTCGCGTATGCTTAACCCAGACTGTTCTCTAAGACCTGAGCCGACGCAACTATGGCGAGAGGCTCCGTACAGATTTAGGAAAAATTGGGGAAGTTCCAGCATGTCCTAAGGTCGCTCAGGTCGCTTCCACGATACACTTGGGGCAACAGGTGATACAAGCATTCAAAGCTTCTTGGGAAAGACCATCACGTTTGCGTAGGCCTCGTACCGGCGCGTTCTTGATGGCAGATTTGTGGGGAAGCTCAGGTCTACCGGGGGGAGACATGGCTCAAGCGTTTCACTATTTGTATGTTGAGGATGATCCGGGCAGCCGCGATGTGATGCGGACCCTGCTGATAGACCTGGCTAAGGTCGGGCATCTCGATATCTTCGAGAGTAGCGCCAACTTCTTGGCACGTCTCAAGAGTTTGCCCCAGCAGCCAGACTTCATCTTTCTGGACATCAACATCCTGCCAGAAGATGGGTACCAGGTCATTGCCCAAATCCGCTCGGACCCTGATCTAGAAGGGATCAGCGTGCTGGCTGTTACAGCTGGGGTGATCGCCAATCAGATCGAAAAGATGAAGCAGGCTGGTTTCAACGGCGCTCTCTCTAAACCAATCGATGTCAGCCGGTTTGTACAGACCATTCGGAGGCTGGAGTCGGGCCAGCCGGTTTGGCAAGTGAGTTGACCCATCGAGGAGCTCTCATGGCGATTGACCCGCAAGAGATCATCCCTGGCCTGGGAGGCAACCCAGCCGAGAAGCAGGTGGCCACGAAGATTCTGACCCAACTCGATGCCGCTGCGGTCCCCGCTTTGCTTAGTGCGATAGAGCATGCTGAAATGTCCATCGCCATCGAAGCGGTCAACATCCTTGCAGTCATTCGGGACAAACGGGCGCTGCCCCTGTTACTGCAAACGGTTGAAGCAGAGCATCCCTTGCTGGCAGGGCAGGCTGTTCATGCCGTCGCAGCGTATCCAGAGACGGATGACATTCTAGGCCTGTTCGACGCCCTGCCGAGAGTCAGCGTAATCATCCAGCAAACGATTTTAGTGGCCTTGCAGCGCCGTAGCGATCCAACGGTTGCGCCATATATTGTGAGCTACCTAGAAACGACCAAGTCCGCCCTGATGCGTTCAGCGACGATCAAGACGCTGATCAAGCTAGGTGATCCCGACGTACTGCCCGCCATCACCCCGTTCCTCAGTGACCCTGATCATCACGTCCGCGAGTGGGCATCCGAAGCAGTCAAGGTCTTGAAGACCTCCTCCTAGACCGGCTTCGAAACATCCTCAGCTTCATTCAACTTGATATGATGGGCGATCAACCAGCGCACGTGCGCCTGGGGCGCCTTCCTCTATAGCGACCTCTAACCAACATTGGCAAACACCGGCTGAGCTGAGCGCGACCAACGACGTAAAACATACTTGACATCGTGGATGAACTATCATACTATATGTAAAGTACAATTTACATCTACTTGATACTGGGAAGCAGAGGAAAACATGGCTTTTCAAGAACGTAATACGGTCGCATCCTTAACCGTCTCCAGCCTACTACTGGCCTTTTTTGGCCCGCGCATCACGACGATGCTGCTGAACGACGCCTTCCTGGCGGAGAACCTTTTCCAGCTATGGCTGATCGTCATCGTCGGGATGATCCTTGGCACGATCGCGGTGACGATCCTGGCAAACATCGTCCACGGGGCGGTCTATATGGCCAGCACCCAACAAGAACCTGACTCCTTGGAATATGAAGAAGATGAGCGGGACCAACTCATTGAGCTTAAAGGCACACGTGTTGCTTACGTCGTGTTCTCTTTTGGCGTGTTCTTCGCGATGTTAAGCTTTGTGATCAATCAATCGCCCCTCCCCATGTTCGCCTTGCTGATTGCATCGGGACTGGTGGCACAAATGGTGGGCAACGTCTCGCGCTTGTTCCGCTATCGTGCTGGTGCCTAGCATGGGCAAGGGAACAGACCACATCAGCAACAACATCCGGACGCTGCGCTTCCACCGCGATGAGATGACGCAAAAGGAGCTTGCTGAGAAAGTCGGTGTGACGCGTCAGACGATCATCGCGATTGAACAGGGCAAGTACGCCCCGTCACTAGAGGTGGCCTTTCGCATCGCACGGGCTTTTGACCTGAACCTTGAAGATGTCTTCAGCTACACGCCTGACGGCGAGTCTACTTTGAACCCTTGACTTATATCTTTCGACCAAAGGACTAAAGACGTGACAAACGAACGCAAGATTGCTATTGCAGTAGGATCATTCTTCCTGATCGCGATGGTGGGGAGTATCGCAGGTGGTGTGATGATCAACGAGATCTTGGTTGCACCCAAAGTGCTGGAGGCGGCGGCTGAGCAACGCGGTTTGCTGATCCTGGGCGTATGGCTTGAGCTCAGCAATGCGCTATCCGTCGCTGGCATCGGCATCCTGATGTTCCCCATGCTGCGCCGCTATGATGAGAATCTCGCACGCGGTTACATGGGCCTTCGCATCCTTGAGGCCGTATGGACAACGATCATCGTAGTTGGCCCCTTGGCCCTGATCACGCTGAGTCAGCAAGCAGCGGGTGCCAGCGGAGCGGAGTTGGCAGCCCTTGAGGGAGCCGCTGCCCTGGCGATTGCCCAACGTGGCGCCGTTGCCAGCCTGTTGGTCTTACTCTTCTTCAGCCTGGGTGCGATGCTGCTCTACTATGCGCTCTACCAGACCCGGCTGCTGCCGCGCTTCATCTCGATCTGGGGCATGGCAGGTGTCGCCATGGTGGTGGCGCTGAACGCTCTCGGCCTGGAGGTTTCAATCCCCGTCCACTTGATCTTCGCGATGGCTATCATCGCGAACGAAATCTTCATGGGGATTTGGCTGATCGCCAAAGGGTTCAATCTGGAGCCCTCAACCAGCGAGTCCCTCCAGGTTGCCCCCGCTTAAGCGCTCACCAGATGTCAATGCCATACCAGACGAGACCAGCGCCGGTCTCGTCTGGATTCCAAGACATCAGAAATCGAGTAGAATAGGATATGGATCTCCGCTTTCCTGATTTCTTCAACGGCCTAGGCCAACCGCCGGGATTGGTCGCGCCCTCAACTAGGAGTCAACCACCGTGCCTATTCAGGTCGAAAGAATAGCTAACAGCCCAATAATCATTGCAACTCTGCCCGCTCCGATTGACGCTTGGCAAGAAGCGCCAGAGATGTTTGAGGCCATCATCTTGCTGCGTGACTCCATAGTGGGATTCGATCGCTACTTTGTGATCGTGGACGCGAGCCAGGCCACCCTGCGATTCTCTGATCTCGTTGCTATGCTGGGCGAATCTCGGATTGCGCGGCAACAGCGCCGTGAAGACTTTCCGGTCAGTCTGGCGGTGGTTGGCAGCGGCAAACTGGTCGAGATGGGGGCACAAGCGACCAATCAGCCGCAGTATGGCAACTACGGTATGCGGCTGTTCACCTCGTTGGAGAGCGCTATCGAGACCATTCAGTCAGAATTGAGCGACGCACTGGGTTGAGCGCATATGCAAGGGGCTGCGACTTCCCCTATGATCGTGCGACTAGGGTCTTAGGGCTGTTGCCATCCCATAGGTGCCAGGGTACACCAGTATTACGGATGAATGGAGCGCGGCTTTCGCGCTCCAAATCAAAAAGGGGTCATTGATGATAGAGGCAATTCGTGTTCAATTGGCAGCGTTCTGGGTGGCGCTGATGCTGATTTACCTGCTGGGCGACGTGCTGCGCATTTTTGCAGGGGATGCTACGCCCGGTGAAATCGATGGGGTGCAGGCCACACAAGTGATGTGGTTTGGGGTTTCGGTGCTGATGCTGCTGCCCATCTTGATGGTGATGGCCAACGTCACCCTCCCCCACCCATTGATCCGCTGGATGAATATTGTGCTGGCGGGCTTCTTCATTCTGTTCAATCTGTTGGGACTGCCCTACAAATCGGCTTTTGACAACTTCTTGATCGTCGTAAGTTTTGGCGTCAATGCACTGACTATCTGGTATGCCTGGAGCTGGGTCTAGCGGCCCCCAAGCGATTTGGGGCATTCTCCAATGGCGCGAACTCCTGTATACTGAAAAGTATCTAACCCTGGAGGTGTTTCCATGCGACAAGCATTGCACTGGGCGCCCCGGATCCTCGCGATACTTTTCGCGCTCTTCCTGTCGCTCTTCGCGCTCGATGTGTTCGGTGAATTTGATACGATCGGCGAAACATTGATCGCCCTGTTCATGCACCTGATCCCCACCTTTATCCTGCTGGCCGCAATTGTGATCGCCTGGCGCTGGCCTTTTGCAGGGGGCCTTCTCTTTCTAGCCTTGGGCTTGATCTCAGTGGTGTTCTTCCGCACAGCACAGGAGTTCATCAGTTTCATGCTGGTCTCAGCTCCGGCGCTGCTGATCGGCGCCATGTTCCTGTGGGACGGCTGGCGCGATCGACAGACGCCACCACAGCCCAAACCAAGCTGATTGGTGGCGCGATCGAGCCCAAACCTCGATTCCGAGATTTGGGGTTGACAAGTGATCAAGACTCCTTTGGGATGTCGAATATGCAGCTTACTTCCGACAAGTAAGAACCCACGCAGCGCGACATCCCACCGATAGGAACAGCAATGAGTGACACACCAGAATCTCCTGCAGCCCCCTTGGAATCCGGCGAGACGGTTGTCGCCCGTCCGATTGATCGCGCGGACCTCAAAGAGGGTGTAGCCGGGGCACTTGCCTTAAGTGAGCAGGCGAAATCGCTGGCCAACCGGCTCGCCAACAGAGCGCAGCGGCTGGTCTTCGTAGGCTGTGGTGCGCCGCATCAATTGCTCTCGATGTTGCAGTACTGGCTCAGTCGGACCGATTCAGGATTGCAGCTTCACCGCTACTACCCTGCTGAGCTGATTGCTCAGGATCCACCGCGTTTAGATGAACATACACTCGTTGTATTGGGGAGCCAATCGGGCACAACACGTGAAACCGTCGAAGCGGCGGAGTATTTGCGGAACAAGCCCTGCACGACGTTAGCGGTCACCCAGAGGGATGAGTCGCCATTGGCTCAGGCAGCTAACGAAGTTTTGAGCTATGGGGCAACTCAACATGGCTATTACGCCGCTTACATCACCGCTCAGACTTTTCTGAGCTACCTTCTTCAAGCACGTGATGAAGGCCCTCTAACTGATCCTGTGTTGGCGGCGCTGCCCGCCCTGCCAGATGCGTTGGCTGATGCCATGGTCGCTGTCGAGGATCAGGCCAAACAACTGGCCGCTGAGCTTCAAGAGGATCGCGTTCTATATGTGACCGGAGCAGGGCCAATGTACGCAACCGCGTATGTGTTTGCCGTTTGCTTCCTGATGGAAATGCAATGGATGGCAGCCACCCCCTTGCAAGCGGCCGAGCTCTTTCATGGCCCGTTTGAGGCCTTGGACGCCCATACACCCCTCATCGCACTGGTGGGCGAAGATCCTAGCCGGCCCATTGCCGAACGCGTTGTCCGCTTTGGCGAACGTCACCTTGAGCGGATGAGTGTCTTTGATAGCAAGGATTTGCCTACTTCGGGTATTGACCCTGCTGCACGGCCGGTTCTGTCTCCCTTGCTTGTTGATGCCGCTCTCACGCGCTTGGTCGAGCACCTAGCATCTGTCCGCCAGCGGCCGCTAACCACACGCCGCTACATGGGTAAGGTTGAATACTGATATGCTGCGCGTGTTGGGCCTGGGCGATAATACGGTGGATCGATACTTGCACCGTCAAGAGATGTTCCCCGGTGGCAATGCTGTTAACGTCGCTGTGCATGCTGTGCGCGCTGGCCACGCAGCCAGTTACCTGGGAGCGCTTGGGAATGATCAACACGGCAAGCTGATTCTAAACGCACTGCGCCAAGAGGGGGTCGATACCTCCCATTGCCGGATGATCGAAGGGGCCAACGCGTACTGTGAAATCTCGCTCCAAAACGGAGACCGTGTCTTCGGTGACTCGATCCCAGGTGTGCGTAGCCAGCTAAACCTAACCGAGGAAGACTGGGCCTTCATCGCGGAGCATGATCTGGTCCATACCGGCCTTTACAGTGATGTTGAACCCTACCTAGCTCGATTGGCTGAAGTCTCCCAAACGCTTTCTTTTGACTATTCGTCTGAATGGGATAAGGCCTATCTGGCCAAGACACTAGGCTTTATCGACTTTGCTTTGTTATCGGTCGACATCGAATCCACGCCTCAATACCAAAGTCTCGCAAAGTGGATCACCGCGCAGGGCCCACGTCTGGTGTTGATCACGCTCGGGGCGCAAGGGGCTTACCTGGTTGAGGCTGACCAGGCCTATCACCAAGCCAGTGTTGAAGGACCAATCGTCGACACACTTGGTGCAGGAGACTCCTTCGCAGCCTGTTTCATGGTGGAATGCCTAAGTGGTACCCCACCACAAGAAGCGCTTGACAAGGCCGCCCATGCTGCAGCGCAGACCTGCCAGCATTATGGGGCCTTCGGTCATGGAGCAGCGATCAATCATTGACCACAGCATCCCCGAGTGTCTGGCTGCGCCAAGACTCGTGACCCGATGCAGTTGAACCAATCTAACGACAACGGAGGAGCACTCTATTATGAAACGCTTTGCTGTAGTACTCGTGTTTGTGATGGCATTCGCTTGGACTGCCTGTAGTTCTGCTTCATCAGAAGCAGCCAACTTGTACGAAGAGATCCAGAACGAAGGGGTTATCGAGGTCGGCACCTCAGCCGACTACGCTCCCTTTGAGTACGTGGACGAAGACGGCAACTTCGTTGGCTTCGACATGGAACTCATCCGCGAGATTGGCGACCGGCTAGAGGTCGAAATCGAGATCAAGGATATGAGTTTTGACGCTTTGATCGCCGCTGTGCAGGATGGTCAGGTCGACCTTGTCATCGCCTCGATGTCTCCAACGGCTGAACGCGATGAACAGGTAGACTTTAGTATCTCATACTACACTGGCACTCAGTCGATCTTGGGCGCCGCTGACTCGGGCATCACGATCAGCGACCCCGAACAAATCAGCGACTACACAATTGGTATTCAGTCTGGCACAACTCTGGACGACTTTGTCACGGGACAGATTGAAGATGGCCTGCTAAACGAAGACAATGTGATGCGCTACGACAGAGCAGACAATGCTGCACTGGACCTACAAGCTGGCCGCCTTGATCTCGTCGTGATAGACACCGGCCCCGCCCTGGCGCTGTCTGAAAACCTCGGCTTTGAAATCCTCCTTACGGATGTCCTGGTTGATGACCCGGGCACTGCCATCGCGATTCCTGAAGGGGAGACCGAACTGAAAGCCGCTCTGGATGAAGTCATCGCTGAACTCGAAGCTGAAGGCTACATCGATCAGTTGATTGAAACCTGGCTGTATAGTCAGTAGGGCAAGGCGTGCTTCAGCTCTGCACCTGTCACCCCCGTGTGGATGGGGGTTGACATGGCGTCTTGAACCCTGCCCTCAGGGGCGCGATTGAGACCAGTTTCGACTTCGAACACCACGACTTCATGGATCAACTGGCTGTAGCCTATAGCCGGTAACCTCTTAGAGGCCTTCGAGGGTGCGCTCTGGCTCGTGATGAGCAAAGCGCACCCCGAGGCCTATCGCTGAAGGGGGGAGACTATGCTTCAAGGATTGATAGACGTTATCCCTTATTTGCTGCAAGGCACCTCGGTGACGCTGAGTGTCACGCTCGTAGCATTGAGCTTAGGCTTCACTGGTGGTATGTTTCTGGCCGTGATGCGGGTTTACGGTCCGCCGATCATAAGACGGCTGGCGGCTGGCTACAGCTTGGTGATGCGGGCTGTGCCGGTGCTGTTGGTCATTTTGATCATGTCCTTTGTTATCTCAGCAATCATCAACCTACCGCCATTCTGGGCCGGATCGCTGTCGCTAGCCCTGGCGAGCAGCGCTTACCAATCGGAGATCTTTCGCGGTGCCATCATTGCCATCCCAAAAGGCCAGATGGTGGCGGCCCGCGCCTTGGGTATGGGCCAACCCAAGGCCATTCTAAACGTCATCATGCCGCAGGCGATACGCAATGCTATTGCGCCCTGGTCAAACGAGGCGGCGATCATCCTGAAGGATTCCTCCCTCGTCTATGTGCTGGGTGTGCCCGAGATCCTGCGCCGCGCACAGTATTACAGCGCCCGCTCCTATGAGCCCTTCCTGGCCTTCGGAGCGGCAGCGCTTGTCTACTTCACCTTGACCTTTCTGACTAATCGCGGACTGGATGCACTCGAGAATCGCATCCGTATTCCCTATTCATAGGTGGACCTATGCCTCTTATCCAAATCAAGCAGTTGACGAAACGCTATGGTGAGAACGTCGTGCTCGACGGCATCAGCCTCGATGTGGACGAAGGCGAAGTCGTCGTCTTCGTGGGGCCAAGTGGGACGGGCAAGACCACCCTGCTGTACTGCACCAATCTGCTGGTCAAACCGGAAGGCGGGGAGATCTGGTTTGACGGCCAAGAGATCACTACAGCGGGCGTCGATCTGAACAAAGTTCGTCAGCGCATGGGGATGGTCTTTCAGGAGTTCAACCTGTTTAATCACCTCACGGCGCTCGACAACGTGCGGATCGGTCTGACCAAAGTCAAGGGTCTATCAACGCAAGCTGCCACTGAACGTGCGCAGCGCGAGCTGGAGCAGGTTGGGCTGAGCAATCGCACCGGTCATTATCCGGGTCAGCTATCGGGAGGGCAGAAACAACGGGTTGCCATTGCACGTGCCCTGGCAATGGACCCCAAGATTATGCTGTTCGACGAGCCCACGTCGGCACTCGATCCAGAACTGATTGGTGAGGTACTCGACGTGATGCTGCGACTGGCTAAAGAAGGCATGACGATGATGGTCGTAACGCATGAAATGGGCTTCGCCAGCGAAGTGGCTGATCGCTTGGTCTTCATGGAAGCAGGCCGGATCGTGGAGCAAGGCCCACCACAAGAGCTTATCCACAATCCGCAAGTTGAACGTACCGGGAAATTCCTGGGGCGTATCGGCAAGTTGCACAACAGCCTTAGTGCCGCTCCAGAGGAGTCGAGCCTGTGAACACCTTCGAGTTCCTACAGATCGCGCTCCCAGAATTCTACGAAGGCCTGCTGATCACTTTGCAGATTGCAGGGGTGGGCCTCAGCACGGGTCTGATTGTCGGCATCCCTGCCGCCTTGGGGCGGGTGTACACCCGTGGCCCGCTCCGCTGGCTGGCCATCACTTATATCGAGTTGTTTCGAGGCACGCCCTTGCTCGTGCAGCTATTCGTTGTTTACTACGGGCTACCCCAAGTTGGCATAACGCTGTCTGCCCTGACAGCCTCCTTCCTAACGCTCGGCTTGAACAGCGGAGCCTATCAGGCAGAGTACTTCCGGGGCGCTTTGCAGGCCATCGGCCAGGGACAGATGACCGCCGCGCGCTCACTGGGGATGACTCAGTGGGAAGCCATCCGACACATCATCTTCCCTCAAGCGCTTCGGGTCGTGATGCCTGCCTGGTCCAATGAGGCCATCTCAATCGTGAAGTATACGGCGGTCGTTTTCGTGATCGCTGTACCCGATCTATTGACCCGTGCCAAGTTCCTCACCGGGCGCTTCTTCAACCCAATCCAGTCTTATCTGTCGGTGGCGGTGGTCTATATGTTGATTGTCGCGGTTATGACCCTCGTGATGAACGCAATCGAGAAGCGAATGTACGTTCCTGGTCTAAGTGTTGACAGCGAGCGGCATGGATTGGCCCTGGCAAGTGGTGAACATTAGTTAGGTATGGGCGCAGCGGATCAGCCAGCCTATGCACCGGGATGCTG
>JAADYZ010000131.1 GCA_010092775.1 Chloroflexota bacterium | reverse complement strand
CTTCGTCGGCAGCGTCAGATGTGTATAAGAGACAGGAAATCGGCTGAGTGGGGCACAAGCGAACGTGAGGCCGCATTGCCCAACCAAGGTGAGCCGCCAGAAGTCTTGACGGATTGGACCTTTGAATCAGGGATGCCCGTTAACCGTACTCCGAAATTGTATATCGGTGGCAAGCAAGTGCGCCCGTCTAGCGGCTATACGCGCAGCATTCTCGCGCCTGACGGTCAATTGGTGGGCCATGTGGGCGAGGGAAATCGATCAGACATCAATAAAGCGGTGGATAGTGCGCGTAAGGCTGCTGCTGCCTGGGCCGCGAAATCGGGTCATCAGCGCGCCCAGATCTTGTACTTCATCGGCGAGAATTTGAGCCAGCGAGCCGGGGAGATTGCCCAACACCTGGCCAAGATGACCGGACGATCTGGTGAATCCGCACGCGCAGCGGTCGAATTGGCCATCTCGCGATTGTTCACCTATGGAGCCTGGGCCGATAAAGCTGGTGGTGTGGTGCAAGAAGTCCATCAAGGTGGTTTATCGATTTCCTTGCGAGAGCCACTGGGTGTCATCGGCATCACCTGCCCGACCGAGTATCCATTGTTGGCCTGTGTCTCTTTGATCGCACCTGCGGTGGCACGCGGCAATGCGATTATCGTGGTGCCTTCAGATCGCTACCCGCTGGCCGTGATGGATTTTGTGCAGGTTCTAGAGACGTCTGATCTGCCGCCAGGGGTGATTAACGTTGTCACGGGGGATCGAGCTGTCTTGAGCCGTGCGCTTGTCGAACACGACGATGTGGATGGAATATGGTACTTCGGTGATCGCACCGGTCTGTATCACATTGATCGCTTGGCTGCTCCCAGCCTCAAGCGAACCTGGGGCGACTACAGCCCAGTGCGTGATTGGGTCAATCCAGAGCAAGGTGAAGGTGATCTATTCTTGCGAATGTCGACGCGATTGAAGTCGATTTGGATCGCAGAGAATTAATGGTAGCGAAGAGAAATGCTGAGACGATATGTCGCGTAAAGGAACCAGCGAGACCTGGCACAACGACAGGGTCGAGCCTAGCGCCGAGGAGATGAAGGACGCCACGCGCACGCGCGAGCTTGCTGAGCTCTCACGACGGCTGCTGGGCCTGGCAGACTGGACTCAGGGTCTGTCGCTGGAATTATCTGAGGAACAGCTTGGTGACGTTGCCCTGCAAGGTCTGCATGAAGTGTTAGGCTTTGACACTGGGGTGATCTTCACGCTAGGTGATGAAACCCGGCTCAAGATGATTGGGGGCTACGGCTTTTCTGCCGCAGAGCGCACCGCAGCTATGGAAGGTGCCTGGGCGAGCCATCCAGGTGAAGTCATTCGCCGGCAGGCCCCAACCCTGATCCTTGATTTGGAGAATGATGAGCGTGCCTTTCAGCATGAGGCAGGCATATCCAAGTCGCTTCTGGCCGCCCCGATCATGTTGCGTGGGCGCTGCCTCGGTATGATCAGCGTGACCAGCTTTACAGAAGACTTCTATCGCTCGACAGATTTGGAACTATTGACGGCATTTGCCCATCGATTTGCCTTGACCTTGCAGAACCACCGACTCTATGATCTTGAACGGCAGCGGGTGCGCTTGCAGCGCCTGCTGTTGGATGTGACCAATGCGACAACTCGGTTGACCACGATCAATGATCTCCTGCATGATGCAGTGCAATTGATCCGCGATGCCATAGGCTACGATCTCGTGGCGCTGTTTTCAGTCGAGAAGAATCATTCTCATGCGATTCTGGGTGCGGTTGCCTCACATCAAGGGACGCTTGTTCCTCATCAACGGGCTTACGTCCCCCTAAGCAAAGGGATTATTGGCCTGGCTGCACGCAGCGGTGAGATTCAGGTCAACAATGGATCGAGCACCTCTCCGGGCTTTCTTGAAGTCTCCGGACTAAAGATCAACTCGTCGGCTGCCTTTCCCTTGATGATAGGTGATCAGGTGATCGGTGTGTTGTTGGCGGAAAGCTCCGAGCCAGACGCCTTCCCTTATTTTGTAACCTCGCAGCTCAGAATTCTGGCTGACCATCTAGCTGTAGGGGTGCATAATGTCCGTCTGTTCGATACGGTGGCTCAGAGCCACGTCGAGCTGATCGATCAGATCGAACGCTCCAACGATGCCATCATGAACGTCGACCATGAAGGTTATGTCACTCTTTTCAATGCGGCGGCAGAGGCTGTGCTGGGCTATCCTCGGCATCAGGTCTTGGGGCAGCCCCTAACCATTCTGCTGCCAGACGCAGCTTTACCAGACGGCAACGGCCCCTTTGAGGTGACCTGGCTAAAGGCAGATGGCCAGGAAGTAACGTTGGAGATCACCTTGACCACCATGCTCAAAGATGGTGCCCCGGCTGGCAAACAGATCATCGGGCGTGATATTTCTGAGCGTTTGCGACTGGAACGGCTGCGCTCCGAGCTGGTTGCAACGGTTTCGCATGAGCTGCGCACACCGCTCGCCTCGATCGAAACGGTGCTACAAACGCTGCAAACGGGCAACCCCGGACCGATCAATGAGATGCAGGCGGGCTTTATCGAGATTGCCTTGCAAAGCTCCTATCGCCTGGAAGAGATGGTAGCCAGCCTGTTGGATACCGCCCTGGCCGAGACCCGCTCACTAGAGTTGGATCTGCGCCATGTTCAGCTAGATGCCATAGTGGCTAGCCAGATCGAGCTGCACCGGACATTGGCCGAGGAGCGCGGCATCCGCCTGAACTACCACTGGGATAGCAGCCCCTGCCGGGTGCTGGTTGATCAGCGCCGTATGGAACAGGTGATCAAGAATCTGCTGTCGAACGCCCTCAAGTTTTGTAGGCCGAAGGACAGCATCGAAGTCAACTTGGGCAAGCTCGCTGTCAAACCGCCGGTCGTACAGTTGGTGGTCGAGGACAGCGGTATGGGCATCCCAACCGCTGACCTGCCTTACGTCTTTGAGCAGTTCTATCGGGGCGAAAACGTAATTGGGCAGGCGATTGAAGGCACTGGGATTGGCCTTTTCCTAGCCCGTGCGATTGTATTGCAGCACGGTGGGCAGATCAAGGTGGAGAGTGAGTTGGGCAAAGGCGCTCGTTTTGTCGTTACGCTGCCCGCTACCATCTGATCAGTGGAAAGCCCCCTACCCCTCAACTAAAATACAAAGAGAATAGATCTTCAAGTGCGATTCCAGAAAAGGAGCACAAGCACATATGTCGACTGAATTTGATGTGGTCGTCCTGGGTGCTGGGCCAGGTGGCTATGTAGCCGCAATCCGCGCAGCCCAGCTTGGTTTGAATGTGGCGATCATTGAGAAAGAATACTGGGGTGGTGTCTGCCTGAACATTGGCTGCATTCCCTCAAAAGCTTTGCTGAAAAATGCCGAACTGGCCCATACCCTCTCGCATCGCGCTGATGAATTTGGCTTCAAGTTTGACAACCTGGAACTCGATTACGGTGCTGCCTTCAAACGCAGCCGCAAGGTCAGTGATCGGCTGGTACGTGGTGTGCAGTTCCTGATGAAGAAGAACAAGATCCAGACCTTCAACGGTTGGGGACACATCAACGGCGATGGGACGATCACCGTCAGCTTGAACGAAGGCGGTGAGGAAACCATTTCCTACAAGAACCTGATTGTTGCCACCGGCGCACATCCGCGCAGTATTCCGGGCCTGGAACTGGATCAGGATAAGGTCGTGATCTCCTACATCCCGGCGATCCTGAGTGACAGCCTGCCCAGCGAGGTGATTGTTGTTGGTGCTGGCCCAATTGGCTTGGAGTTCAGCTATGTCTGGGCCAACTATGGTGTGCCTGTCACCATTGTCGAGATGATGGATCGGGTTGCCCCTCTAGAAGACCCTGATGTCAGTGCTGAACTCGCTAAGGCTTACAACAAGCTTGGCATCAACCTGATGACAGGCACCCGCGTAGAGTCAATTGAACGCAACAAAAATGGTGCTAAGGTCACGGTAACTGGCCCAGACGGCGAACAGCAAGTCCTCGAAGCCGAACAGGTGATGGTTGCGATTGGCTTTGCCCCAAACCTGGACGGTTATGGCCTGGAGAATCTGGGTGTTGAGATCGACCGTGGTGCAATTGTGGTTGACCATGAAATGCGCACCAACGTTCCGAACGTCTACGCGATTGGTGACGTGACAGGCAAGCTGATGTTGGCGCACGTCGGCATGGCGATGGGGATTGTGGTGGCCGAGGTTATCGCCGGGCATCCAACCGTCGAGTTAGACTACAAGATGATGCCACGCTGCACGTACTCACAACCGCAGATCGCGAGCTTTGGCTACACCGAACAAGAAGCCCAAGAGATGGGCTATGAGGTGCAGGTCTCACGCTTCCCCTTCCAGGCGAATGGTAAGGCCCTGGGCCTTGGCGAGAGTGGCGGCTTTGTCAAGTTGATCTCTGATGCGCGCTACGGTGAGATTCTCGGCGCTCACATGGTTGGGCCAGAGGTAACCGAGCTTCTACCAGAGTATACCCTGGCGCAGGTTGCGGAACTCACGGCAGAAGAGATTGCACGCAATGTTCATGCTCATCCAACGCTGAGTGAAGCGCTGGGCGAAGTGGCTCACGGAATCGTTGGGGAGCCTATCCACATCTAAAGCGTAAGCTTTTTTCCTAACCCTTTTTTGAGTAATGGCGGCCATTTGATACAATGGCCGCCATTTTGCATTGTATTGTGAAATCCATCACAAGTGTTGTGACTTTCGTCACAATTATCAGTGACAGTTATCACTCCTTTGGATGGGATCAAGTTGCTTATGCTGAAAGAGGCTGTCCTTCACAGGGGGGCCATGCCAGGAGCAATAGCCGCAACTGTTCTTCCAACCTGACCAGTGCGAGCGTTCGCACGTTGCCACAAACGGAGTTTCAATCTATGGATTTCAAAATCATGCCGAAGTCGGCTCTGCCTGATTGGGTGAAGAAGCTGACGATCCTCTATCGGGTGGTTGCACCCGTGCCAAAGCACGGCCAAATCGTGTTTGATGAGATCACCGATCCATCGACGCTGACCATGCTCTATCCTCAATCGGTCCTACCACCAAAGAAGTATCTGTTCCCGCAGCACGAAGTGATGTTGAACTACAAGCTCGATGGCAGTTGGTTCGAAGCCAATATCGAGTCTGAGCCAACTGTTGTTCTGGGTATTCACACCTGTGATCTACACGCCGTCAAGCTTTTCGACCGCATCTTCAGTCAGGGTTATGCAGATCAGCACTATCAAGCGCGTCGAGATGACATTTTCTTGGTGAGCATCGAATGTCTGACGCCCTGCACAGATGAGTCGTTTTGCCGCAGCATGGGCACCTTAAGCGCGACCAGCGTGTTTGACCTCCACCTGATCGATCTGGGAGAGGACTATGCGATTGAGATTGGTTCCGACCGAGGTGAGTCTCTCCTCAATGGCTTCAAGAATGTCTTCAATGCGACCAGCACAGACGAGGAACGCGTCAACGATCGCCTCAAGGATAAGTGGGCTGAGTTCCCCTACCGGCTCGATTTTGACGTGACGGAGCTGTCAGGTTTGCTGGCTGAGAACTTTAGCAGTGAGTATTGGGATGAACTGGGCGAAATTTGCCTCGCTTGCGGCCAATGCACTCAAGTCTGCCCAACTTGCTACTGCTTTGACATCACCGATGAACGCAGCCTGACAGGCGAAATTGGGCAGCGTACCCGCACCTGGGACTCCTGCCAGATCGATATGTTCGCAGAGGTTGCTGGTGGCCACAACTTCCGCAAGAGTCGCGCCGCCCGGCAGCGCCATCGGTTCATGCGCAAGGGCAAATACCAGATGGACGCCTACGGTTTGGTGGGCTGTGTCGGTTGTGGGCGCTGCGCCGAAGCCTGCCTGGTCGGTATTACACCCGTCAAGACCTTCAACGCGATCCACAAGCGCCAGCTAGAGAAAGAGGAGGCCTAATCTAATGCGACGGACACTCGTTAGCGAAGTTGTTCAATCGGGATCGATCTTCACACCGATTCCGGCGCGCATTGTCTCCACGGAGCAACTGACCGAGCACGAGAAACGCTTTGTGATCGCCCTGCCCGAAGGGCTGGCACTGCACCATTCACCAGGTCAGTTTTTGATGGTCTCGGTGTTTGGGGTGGGCGAAGCACCGATCAGTATTTCCTCATCACCAAGCCGCAGCAATGGCAGCTTTGAACTGTGCATTCGGCGCGTTGGTGACCTGACGTCGGCCATCCACCAGTTGGAGCGTGGCGACATTATCGGCGTGCGTGGTCCCTTCGGGAGAGGTTTCCCGGTGGAACGCCTGCGTGGTAAAGACTTGATCTTTGTCGCGGGGGGGCTTGGTCTTGCGCCGCTCCGTTCGTTGATCGATGAAGTACTTGATGAGCGTGGTAACTACGGCCTGCTGACGGTCCTTTATGGGACGCGTTCGCCAGACAACATCCTCTTCAAGAAAGAGCTAGCCGACTGGGAAAAACGGCGGGACATGACCCTGAGCATCACCGTTGACCAGCCAGACGAGAGTTGGTTTGGTGAGGTTGGTTTTGTGACCTCCTTGTTTGATGACCTCTACCCCAATCCGCGCAACGCCGTGGCCGTTGTGGTTGGCCCGCCAGTGATGTACAGCGGTGTGATTAAACGGCTGCGTAGTCTGAACATTCCGGAAGGCAACATCTGGTTGAGCTTCGAGCGCCGCATGAAGTGTGGTGTTGGTAAGTGTGGTCACTGTCAGTTGAACCACATTTACACCTGCCGGATGGGCCCCTCCTTTGCTTATAGTGAGGTCAAAGACCTGGAGGAAGCATTCTAATGGAAACCCCTGTTGCTGTAAAACCCAAGATCGCCTTTTTCGACTTCACCAGTTGCGAAGGTTGCCAATTGACCGTTGTGGACTCGCTGGCCGACCACATCGAACTGCTCAGTGTGGTCGAGATTGTGCAGTTCCGCGAGGCCATGAGCGAGCGCGGCGAAGACTATCAGATTGCCTTTATTGAGGGGTCTTGCACCCGCCCAAGCGACGAGCCGCGCTTGAAGGCCATCCGTGAGCAAGCGGATATCGTGGTCGCGTTGGGCGCTTGCGCGCACCTCGGTGGCATCAACTCGATCCGCAATCGTCAACCGCTGCAAGACGTACGCGCGTATGTCTACGGCGAGGAAGCTGAGCTGTTCGAAACCTATCCGGCGCGGCCAATCAGCGCGGTGATTGATGTGGATGTGAGCATTCCGGGCTGCCCGATCAATCCGCGTGAGTTCGTGCAAACCGTCAAGATGCTTCTGCAAGGGCGCCAGCCGGAACCGCCGGATTATCCCTTGTGCATCGAGTGCAAGTCACTGGAAAACGTCTGTGTCTATCTGCGTGGCAAGACCTGCCTCGGACCGATCACCCGGGCAGGCTGTGACGCCATCTGCCCAGCTTACGGCGATGGCTGCGAAGGCTGCCGAGGGATCATCAGCAATCCAAACTACGAAGCGATGAAAGCTGTCCTGGACTGGCATGGCCTAGACATGGCTGAAGTGGAAGCGAAGACGACCATGTTCCTGACCTACCAGACGATGAACATGGACGAGAAAAAGGAGAATGGACATGGCCACTAATGTATCGGTCGATGTACACCATGTGACCCGTGTTGAAGGACATGGCAACATTGTCGTTGACGTGGTAGATGGGCAGCTCGAACGCTGCGAATTCGCAATCGTGGAAACGCCCCGCTTTTTCGAGGCGATGCTGCGCGGGCGTCCTTATCAGGAAGCCTCCCATATTACATCGCGCATCTGCGGGATTTGCGCCGTAGGCCATGCGACGACCTCGCTGCGTGCGACGGAAAACGCCCTAGGCATCAGCCCGAGCCAGCAAACTGTTCTGCTGCGTAAACTCAACTTCTTTGGCGAGATATTGGACAGCCATGTTTTGCACGTTTACATGTTGGTCGCGCCCGATTTCCTGGGTGTTGGCAGTGTGATCCCGTTGGCCCGGACGGCTCCAGAGGTGGTGCTGCGGGCGCTGCGCATGAAGAAACTAGCAGGAGACCTGTGCAAGGCGGTCTGTGGACGCCATACGCATCCGGTGGCGATGACGGTCGGTGGCTTTACGCACTTCCCAACCGAAGCCGAACTGCGTGACCTGCGTGCGCGTTTTGTCAATATGCGCGCCGATGTGGACTCCCTGGTGGAGTTATATCAGGGCTTGACCATGCCTGACTTTGAACGCGACACAGAGTTTATCGCCTTGAGTAAAGCCGATGAATATGCCTTCATTGATGGCACAATTGCCAGTACCGATGGTGGTCTGTGGCCGATCGAAGACTACAAGAGCGTGACGAACGAAACCATCGTGCCGCACTCGTCTGCGAAGCATACCTCCAACGCAGGCCAATCTTACATGGTGGGTGCGCTGGCACGCTTCAACATCAATCATGATCGCCTTCACCCGCGTGCCAAGAAGGCAGCGGAAGCGCTGAAGCTCAAGCCAAAGCGCACCAATCCGTTCTTCAACACCGTCGCTCAGGTGGTCGAAATCTGCCATGCGGTGGAGGAGTCCATTATCCTGATCGACAAGCTGTTGGAACGTGGGATCACACCAGAAGAGCCAATCGAGCCGACAAGCTTGTCTGGCGAGGGTGTTGGTGCCTGTGAAGTCCCACGGGGCATCTTGTTCCACCGCTACGAGATCGAAGACGGCATCATCACTGGCGCCGACTGCGTGATCCCGACGGGGCAGAATCTGGCTAACATCGAGAACGATATGCGTGCTTTCGTGCCAACACTTCTCGATCAGACCGAAGAAGAGATCACCCTGTCGCTGGAAATGTTGGTGCGTGCTTACGACCCCTGCATTTCCTGCTCAACGCATCTGGTCGATGTGAATTTCAAGTAACGCTGTGATGGATCGCAGCCAACGCACCCTGGTCTTGGGTGTGGGGAATCGCTTACGCGGAGATGATGGCCTCGCCGAGGTCATCATCTCCTGTCTGATGGCGCACGATTTGCCCGAGCATGTCGATACCATACCAGAGGGCACCCCCGGCCTCGATCTCCTCTTGACCTTTGAGGGCTATGATAAGCTGATCCTGGTGGATGCTGCGGAGATGGGCGTCGAGGCTGGATCGTGGCAGCGTATCCTGATCGATCCAGCCGATCTCAAACAGCGTCACCTGTTTGGTACGCTGCACAATGCTGGCGTGGCCGAGGCCTTGGTCTTGGCCGAAGCACTGGGGAAACTGCCCAGGCTTATTGTGCTGTTTGGGGTTCAACCGGCTCGCCTGGATTGGGAGATTGGTTTGAGCGATGCAGTCGAGAAAGCGGTGTCGCAGGTCTGCGCGGCGCTACATGCAGAACTGACAAAGGACCAACCGCCCGTATGAAAGCGGTTGGCCGGCGAGAGTCACGTTGGGAAGTCTACTCGGTTGGTTTGTCTTCTTTGTCGTCGTTGAGACCTTCGGAAACCTGATCGAGTAGGTCACGCATGCTGCGCAGTGCGTTGACCAATCCGCGCCGGAACTCGGCGGTCACCTCGCTCGACTCCACCGTTTGGCGGGCCTGCTTGGCGGCGTTCTCAACGTTCTTGGCGACTTCGCTCTGGCGAACGTTGCCCATCGCCTGGTTAACCTCAGACGAAAACCGCTCGAAGCCATGCTTCAAATCTTCTTGCAAGCGCTGACGTTCATCGCTGTCCCATGCCTCCTTCAGAGCCTCACCAAAGCGGCGGCCCAATGCGGCAAATTCAGCGGCGATGTCGTAGTCATCTTGCTTGACTTGCTCATTCTCCGGAATGTCCTGTCCGTTGTCGCTCATCGTGCCTGTTCACTCCTGCTGTTAGGGATCCAAGTTCACTTAAGTATACGCGATGTCTGCTCGAAAGTTGCGTTAGCCGCGTTACACTCTGGGCAAGAGAGATGCAACAGGAAAGTAGATAGAAATGATCACCCCAACCATGGCTTGGGTCGGAATATGTGTGGGAATTGGGGCCTTGATTCTCGGGCCGTTGACCATGTACATGTTGATGGCGCAAAATCTACGTCAGCGCCTGCAGACGGGTTTGAAAGCGGCCAGTGATCTAACCGGCCTGACTACCTCTCCAACCGGTTTGGAGGGTGTTTATCGAAGCCGGCAGATCAGCGTTGAGGTCCCTACCCCACCCCGCTCATTGAATGTTGATGTGAGTGTGAGCAATCCGCAGGCTTGGACCTTTCAGCTATTCGATGTCGTTAATGCAAGTGAAACAGACGCGCAGCCTGTCCTCGGTCGCTTCTGTGTCGAGAGTGATCCGCCGGACATCGCCGCCGAACTCATTCGGGGCTACAACCTGCTTGAGCGGCTGGAGCGCCAATCTGAACTGATCGTCGGGTTGGAGGGGACACAACTGCGCTGCGCGTTGGCCATTGATCAAGAGTTTTCCGGTCGCAGTCTGGTCAGCTTTCTAGACATTCTGGCCGATCTGGCAGACGCTATCGAACGTGAGGCATCTCAGTGAAGACGACGGAGCAATGAAAAACGACACCAGCTTGGGGCTAACAGCAGTCGTGATTTCATCACTGGCGTTTGGTATGCTGCCCATCTTTACTAAGTTTGCCTATCAAGGCGATCTGGTGCCGCTGGATATTCTGACCTGGCGTTTTGTCTTTGGGGCTGGGGCTATCTGGCTGACCTGGCCCATCTGGCGGCGCTGGGTCGACCTGCGCGAATTGACAAGCAAGCAGATTCTGTGGCGGCTTGGATTAGGGGCGGTGTATATCTTTCCGGCTCTGATAGGCGTCCTGGGTCTGGAGCGGGTCGAAGCAACCTTCTACATGCTGTTATTTTTCACCTTCCCGGCGATGGTGGCGTTGACCAATCGTGTCCTGGGCGAGCGGATGCCAGGTATGTCCTGGGTCGCTATTGGCTTAGCATTGACGGGCAGTGCCCTGATCATTGGTGTCAACTTGACGGTGCGTGGCCCGCTGGATATATTGCTCCCATTGTTGAACGCCGCCGGTTATGCTGTTTATCTGGTGATTGTAGGGCGTTTCTTCAGTGATGCGCCTGGCCTGGCCACAGGCGCTTTGAGCGTGAGTGGTACCCTGCTTGTCCTGATTCCCTTGCTGCTGTTTCGCGGGGTTGGGATTCCGTCGTCTTTTGCGGGCTGGTGGCCGGTGATGGGCCTGGGCGTCGTCAGCACGATGCTGGCACTGATGATGATGCTGGTGGCCGTCTCGCTGCTGGGGGCGTCGCGGGCAGCAGTGATGAGTACGCTGGAGTTGGTCTTCTCACTGGCCTTTGCGGCGCTGCTGTTAGGCGAACATATTGGGCCCACCCAGCTTATCGGTGGGGGACTGATCTTTGTAAGTGTGATCTTGTTACAGCTTCCCCGGCGGGAAGCGCAGCCAACGCCGGTTAGCGTTGCAGAGCCAGGGACTGATTGACTGTTGTGGCTAGCAGTGCCTGATCGTGTAGATTGTCTGAGAGCACACCACGCAGCAGGTCAAGTGCCTCGATAATGCGAGGATCAGCCAGACGATAGATGATTGACCGACCATGCCGCTCCGAACAGACAAGATGCAGCTCCCGCAGCACCTTCAGATGCCGAGAGACAGTCGGCTGCGACTGATGGACAATCTCTGCTAAATTGGTCACATTATGGTCACGCTCAGCCAGCGCATAAACCAGCAAAATTCGCGTCGGGTCAGAGAGACCGTAGCACATCCGAGCATACAATTGGGCGATTTCATCGCGTAGGGCGTCGTTCATCACAGATTGCTTTCTTCTGATCGTTGTATGCACATATTCATTCATATTCACCTACGCAATATAACATGCGGATTGAATCTACCTCAGTGGCAGATGTCATGGGATCGGGTGACAAAGCTCGCCCAGTCCGGAAAGAAAATCTGAAAAGTATGGCTGGTGTATTCGCTGCGTGCTATACTGCCCCTGCACTTGATCGGCTGTGATCACGAGCTTGAGGTCAGCGAAAACACAGATCCGCTATGGCAAAAGAACGGATTCTAGTCGTCGATGATGGTCGCGATATGCGCGAATTTGTCATCGACTACGTGTTGAAACCCAACGGCTTTGAGTGGGCTGAAGCGCAAGACGGGCTGGAGGCCTATGAAGCGCTGCGTGCTCAACTGCCAGACTTGATGCTGCTGGACCTCCAAATGCCGCGCCTGGATGGGATGGGCCTCTTAAAGCGGATGCGCGATGAGGCTATTCTGGTGCCAGTTGTGTTGATGACCTTCTATGGCTCTGAAGAGATCGCCACCGAGGTGTTTCGCCTGGGCGTGCGCGACTATGTGATCAAACCCTTTACCGATGACGAGATGCTCGAAGCCATCGAGCGGGCCTTACAACTCAGCCGGACCCAGCAAGAGCGCGATATGTTCCGCGACCGCTTGATCGCTGCGAACGATTCGCTTGAACAGCGCATTCAATCGTTGAATGCCTTGTGTCGGCTCGGGCAGCAGTTGGTGACTGCGCCCAATATTGACGGCATCTTGAGCATGACCCTGAATGAAGTCTCTGCGGCGCTGCGCCCGCTGGCTGCTTCTGTGGTGCTGCGTGAAGCACCCGCCCATAAACTGGTCACTCGCGGGTACATCGACAACGCAGGCAGCCCGCAACTGGTTTACTCCCCGCTTAAGAGCAGCTTTGCGCAACAAGCCTTGGACGAAGGTCGACAGATTGTCGGCGCACCAGCCCGCGACTCACAGGGGAACATGGTGCTGCAGGTCGCAACACCGTTTTCAGTCGGTGGCCAGGTGTTGGGCGTAATGCTGCTTCAGGCCCGCCAAGACATGCTAGCACAGCACCACCTGATGGTGCTTGAAGCCTTCGCCAACTACATGGCTATGGGGCTGGAGCAGGCACGGCACTTCCACAACCAGGCATAGACACTGCGAAAGAGGGATGATCCAACGTGCAGGAACTGCTAGACATTGACGGCCATCAAATCGCTGTGCTGGGTTTCAATGTCGAGAAGGGCAGTCTTCCGTTCATCTTCATTCACGGTATTTTGGCCTCCGTGCAATTCTGGCCCCCCGTTCAAACCCCACTGATCCGTCAGTATTACACCTGGTACGCTCTCAGCTTGCCCGGACACTATCCCAGTCGATTTGCTGAAGGCTTTGACCGAGAGTCTCTGTCGCCCGAACTCGTCGCCGATATTTTCGCCAAAGCGATCCGCAAGCTAGTTGGCAAGCAGCGAGTGGTGTTGGTCGGGCACTCGACTGGCGGTTTTTCTGCGCTGACGATTGCGGCCCACGCGCCTGAGTTGGTCCACGCCGTAGTAAGTGTGGCGGGCTTTGCCAGTGGCGTCTGGACAGGTGGACTCGGCATCATGCAGAATTTAGCGCGCAATGGGGCGTCCTTGGGCGATGGCATGTTTGAGAGTGCTATCAATGTCGTCATTAGCAGCAAGGCCAACCTGAATGCCCATTTGCGCCTCTATGCTGCTGACGCCAAAGCACTGTATAACTATCCTAAGATAGATCGCATCGTGGAACGCCTCTATGAGAGCGCGCAGTACCTCGAAGCCAGCGCGATGCTTCCTTGGTTTTCGCGCATGCCAGACATCGACATTGGTGATCTGCTGCCGCATATTGCTGCCCCGACCCTGGTCGTCGTAGGCGACAAAGACCCAATCGTGCCAGCCGATGAGTCTTATCGGATCGCCAAAGCTGTGCCTTACGCTAATTTGGTGACGTTAAAGGGTGTTGGCCATCTGCCCATGTTTGAGCGCCCTAACCCCTACCACCGCGCCATCCAGGACTGGATTAGTTTCAACCTGTGATACCCCCTAGCCCGTCGGTGGGCAGCACCTTGCAGTGCATCAAACGTGATCATAACGGGCAGGAAGTGTGGCGCTATGAAGGGACGGTGCGCGACACCTCAGATGCTATGGTGATGATTGAAGCGGTTTTCAACCGTGATGATCGCGATATGGGCTATGTGGTGTTTCGGCGTGGCGACTGGCTGTATGAGTGGTTCTTTCGTGACCGGTGGTACAACATATTCGAGTTGCACGATGTGGACGACCAGCGCATCAAAGGCTGGTACTGCAATTTCACCCGCCCAGCCGATTGGGACGAGGAGCAGCTCTGGCAGGATGATCTTGCGCTGGACTTGTTCATCTATCCAGATGGGCGCACCCTCCTGCTCGATCTGGATGAATTTGCCGAGCTACCGATTTCTGTGCGGGATCGCGAAGAAGTCGAAGCTGCACGTGCCGACCTGTTGGCGCAGGTCGGGGCACGCACCGCCCCTTTCGATCGGATCAAGGGCTAGACTGGCGCATCGATAAAGCCATCGAAGGTGCCGAACAAAGCAAAGCGTGCCAGGCCAATCCCGAAGATAAACAGCATCGTAAAGCTTAAGCTCATCACAATCAATGGGAGCAAGTCGCTGACTGTGTGGGCTTGATTCTCGCGCCCGAAAATAGCAGCGACCAATACAGACGTCACAGCTGTTAGGATGGTCAGCACGCCAAGGGCGCTTAAAATGGCGAGTGGATAGAGGAAGACGGTCAGCCCGCTAAGCAGCATCCCTGCCATTGCCGCGCCAATCGCCACCATCAGCACCACTTGCCAGATCGAATCGAGCGATCTTTCGCGGGTCGCGTCTGCCCACAAACTCGAGTTGATCACCGGGAGCATCATGCTACCCATGGTGATGCCATGCAGCATGCCAGTTGTGACGCGTAACGTGTTGTTAGGCAAGAAGAGTCGAGGCACCTCAAAGGGCAACAAATACGAGAAGGAGTTGGCCCCGTCGAAGCCCCACCACAACGTAAACGCGAGGAGTACGGCCACGATCCCGATGGGCGGGAAACCGGCGGCTCTGCGCTTGTTGAACAGCAGCCCTGGTATAAACAGGCCAATCAAAACGCCTAGGAACGTGCCCGAACAGCGGGCGCACATTGGCAGTTGGCGCCCTTCAAAGACACCGCCGCCCGGAAAGGTGAAGGAGCGGATCTCGATGCGGTGGCAAACCGCGTAGCCGACCGCATCAGATGCCCCTAAGATGCCAGGAGGGGCAAACGCCAACCAGAAAACCAAGATCACACCAAGCAAACTGGCCGCAATCCACATGAAACGGCGGTCGGAGCGAAAGAACCGTGCTAGCAATCCCTGGGCGGGAGGCCTGTCTTGGAGGGGGGAGAATCCATCATCAACAGCGCTTGATTGAGACATCTTCGAAGACCCTTGCACCACATCAGCATTTGATGCTGGCATTATAGCACAAGGGCGGGGTGTGCCCCGGCTTTTGGCCGGTCCCCGCCCTTGTGGTAGATGGGTGCCTGACTTAGGGTACGCGGCAAACTGTGGCCTCGGTGGCTTGCGACTCGGCAAAGCGGCGCTGGAACTCTTGTTCGTAGAGTTGGGCGACTTGCTGATCATAAATGATCAGCACATTCTCGTCGTTGGATTCAACCGCGTTGTCGCTGTAGTTGAAGGAACCAGTGACGACGATCTGACTATCGATGATCAGCACTTTGTGATGCAGCGTGCGCGGGTTCCCGTCGATGGCGACATTGAAGCCATTGTTCAGGAATAGATTACACTCGGAAAACTCAGTAGCCGCACCACGCTGCTCAAAGAGGCCTTGGACATTAACTCCAGCCTGCCCACGTGCCACAATAGCCTGCCCGAGATCATCTCGGGTGAAGGCAAAAGTCATGAAGTGAATTGAGGACTGTGCCCCATTGACCACCTCAAGCATTTGCAGGATGGGGTCATCTTCCGGCGCAAAGTAGGTCTCGATGCGGATGCCGCTTAATTCGACCACCGGGTTAGGCGTATTGGCTGGAGAGCGCGGCCCAAATTCATCGGCGAACATCTCCTCGAACTCGGCTGTGTAGTTGGCCGCCAGTTGTGGCGACCGCAGAACCAGCGCGTTGTTGTTGTTGCGATAGATGCCGTTCTCGGTGATGTTGGTCGATCCGGTCCAAACGATCTCGCGGTCGAAGACGAAGAACTTATTGTGCATAAAGGCACTGCGTTCATCGGGGATGGCTGGGATACCCGCCTCCATCAGTTCTTCAATTTGCGGGTCTTCTTCGGTGTGCTCGTCGTCATGGACGACCCGAACCTGTACGCCACGTTGGTGGGCGGCGATGAGCGCCTCTGCCACGTTTTGCAGGTTGAATTCGAACACCGCCAGATCGATGCTGCTTTCAGCGTTGTTGATCAACTCAATCAGATTGTCTTCGATGCCTCCGCTAGTTACGTCGTTAAAGGGGATCACGGGCGAGGTGAAATAGACCGTGATTTCGCCTTCGCCGACGGCCACGCCACTGCTATCAACAGCAGGTTGACCGCCTGCATCACCCGCCGAAGTCTCCAGACCGAAGTCTGTACCGGTCAGATCTTCTAGCATCACGACGGCGGCATCAAAACCATAGAGTGCAACGGTGATCACAAACAGGGCGAAGATCAGAACCGCCCCGACGACTGAGGTACGGGACATGCCCTGGCTGTTTGATTTCTTACTTGACATGTTCTTGGCCTCTCCTTTTGGCTGAGCTTGAGGTCAATAAGCTGGACTGATCATAACGTGCTTAGGCGCTGCCGTCGCCCTCTGGCGTAGAAAGTGCGCCAAGAACGACATGCACGCCATCCGAGGGCGGAAGGTTGGCCAGCCGCTGCGCGAGCCCAGACGCGTTACCAGTGACTTCGACACCGGGAATTTTGCCTGCTGAGTCGAAAATCTTTTCGAGCTTTTCTTGGATTTCGTCGCTTTCCATCTCAGGCATCCCACCGAGCAGACGGCTGGTGCCACGCACAACTTTTCGGATCGCTTTGAGGGTTGGGTAAAGAGCTTCGTCGGCCATTTCATCATCCATCGCAGCGGTCGTCGCGACGGCCTGCCTGGTCAGGTTTGCGCCCCATTCAAGCAGAGCCATCGCCGGGCGATCATCGACATCACCCGTCAGGCTACTATCTTCATAGAGTTGTTCAACATAACGTTGCATGCGACCTTCGAGCATCAGAAACTCCTCTTCTGAGTAGGTTCAATCTGCGGCTTGGCCTCGTACCAGCCCGGCGACCTCGGCCAACAGCGCCGGGTGTGCAGCGATAACGGCAGGCTCACCCAATTGCCAGCGTGATCCGTCAGGCTGCTGGATGTCCGCACCGACCTCACGCAATATGACAGCGCCTGCGGCAATATCCCAGGGCTTCAGACCCACGTTGGTATACAGGTGAACCCGCCCCAGAGCAACATAAGCCAGGCCGAGCGCAGCCGAACCCAGCACACGGGTGGTGCGGCAGCGTGGCGCCAACAAGCCAATGATCTGCCGCACCGAAAAACGCGGCTGGGGTGCTTGCGCCCAATCCATGCCGACGATGGCATCAGCTAGTGGCAGCCCTGTCAGGGGCCGCCGCCGCTGGGGGGTGCGGTGGCCACCCTGTCCTTCTGCGGCGCTGACGTGTTCGTCTTGCAACGGCGAATATATCGCCCCGACGACTGCCCGCCCCTCGTAGGCTATCCCGATCGAGACGCAGAAGATGGGCAAGCCGTGCGCAAAGTTTGTTGTGCCGTCGATTGGGGCAATGAACCAGGTCGGATTGTTGGAGATGTCCCATGACCGATCATCAGCGGGCGCGACGGCTGATTCTTCTGCT
>JAADYZ010000130.1 GCA_010092775.1 Chloroflexota bacterium | reverse complement strand
CACCTGGGTACGCTGGATGCGATCGAAATACTTCTGGAAGCGCTGGGCCAGCGGATCGCGGGAAGACATCTGGAAGTTGAGCTGCAAAGCGGGCGAGCGCGACACGGTGTAAACCATCACCAGCCACAACAGCAGACCGATCGGAAACAGCCACCAGGCGGCGATCAGGCCAGAGACCAGCGACACACCCAACATCGCCAGATTGAGGGGGTGGGCCAGCGCGACAACAAAAGGGGATTGGCGGGTCATAGGCTGTGTCCTTGTGGGTACGAGTGGATCAAGGGGGGCATAGCAGTGCTATGCCCCCTCAGGCTGTTTGTTTCTAGAAGAACGTCGAGATCTCGATATAGACTTCGTTGATGGTATCCGGGTCGCCTTCATACATGCGGGCCCCGGTTGAGTCCGAAATGCGAGACAGGATGTCGCGATTGGCGTTGGCGCCGAAAGCGATGGTGAAGATCTTAGTCGAGTCGCCGCCCTCGCTCACGTTGGCCACCTGGGCCAGCAGCGGTTCAAACAACAGGGTGGAGGCGGTATCGTCACCGTCGGACAGCACCACCAACGCGCGAATGTGATTCGGATCGCCAACCGTCTCGACACGATCATAGCCGAGCTGGATGGCGTCATATAATCGCGTGTCTCCGTCTTCAATCACCCCGGACACCCTTTGGATGACCTCCGCTCTCTTCTCGCCGAGCGGCGATAACTCCGTCAGGGTAATCAAGTCATCGTCAAACAGGATGATCTCTAATCGGTCACGGTCTGCGAGCAAGTCGATAAACTGGATCAGACTGGTACGGGCGGAGGCGATCTTCTGACCGCGCATACTGCCGGAGATGTCCATCACCACAACGAGGTCAACAGGTTTCTTGACTTCGCGCCACATCTGGCTGATCGAAACAATCACGTCAGCATCAGGCACTTCCAGAACCGTCTGCGGCTGGTTGATGTCCACACCATGATCGGCATTCAACGGAGCGCCCAGCGGGATGCTAGGATCAGCCGGGCGGAAGCCAAACTGGAGGGCTTGCTGCTGCTGCGGTTCGGCCAGCAGGAATGCCTCGAACATCTCCGCCGCCACCCGCTGCTCATCCGTCACCCAAGGGGCATTCAGGATGGCGTAAGGGTGGTTGCTCCAGAAGGTGCCTTCCTCCGGATAGATCGCTACCACCGGGAGCTGCTGGCTGCGACCGGCCAACCGTTCCGTCTCTTGGGCGACGATCAGATTTTCGTAGAGGATCGCCGCACTCAGATAGGACGGGCCACCCGCAAACATGCGCCGAGCAAAGAAGCCCGTGCTGCGCCCGTAGTGGATCAAGCTCTTTTGCACATCGCCAACGAAGGCGCGCACTGCCGGGTCTTCCACATTGCTGACATCCAGGTCGCGCTGGAGGCCAGCGCCGGCATAGGTTTGCGCGATGATGGAGGTGATCCCACTGTTGCTGAATTCGGGGTGAGTGTGGCCCAGCTTGAAGCAGCCCCACTCTGGGAAGCCATAGGCCGCCCAACCTTCTTCAGAGGTGGCTAGTTCGGCGATGTCTGCCCAGCCGATGGATGCCTCCGGCCAGCCGAGGGCTTCGGCCATTGGGCGCCACATGGCAATCACGACAGGGCTGAGCACCAGGTCATTCGGATCGCCGAGTACCAGGTCTTCGCCGTTGGCGGCACGCCACTCTGCGTTGGCCACCGGAATGTAAAGCGAGGACGCAGGGCTCCAGATGGTCGGTTGGAGCGTACCATCGATGATGCCGTTGGCCGACTCAATCGATCCAATGGGCACGGCCTCAACGCGGATGGTCGCGCCCTCTGGCGTCTGGTTGCGCTGATTGTTGTACTGCTCGACCAGCGGAACGAGCCAGTCTTCCTTTTCAGAGCCGTACACCATCTCAATGGTGACCGTGTTGCCCAGGTTGATGCCGCCCCCGCTGCTGCCATCGCCGGTGCAGGCGATCATGGCGAGGATGCTCATCAATACGCCGACCAAGAACTGCTTACGCTGCTTCATAAAGTCTCTCCCATTCTCTGCGAATTACCGATCCAAGGGTCAGTTCGATGAAACGCGCCTCAGCGCGCGATATTACGAGACCAGAAATCGAGCAAGGTCTGCAAGACACTGCCTGACGGTGTCTCCACTTCCGGCGGGATCGTCAGACGAAAGCCGTTTTCTTGATAGCGTACCAGCGGGCTACCAGGCTGGCTGACGTCAATCGTGGGATCAACCGGGCGGAAGCCATAGCTGAGCAGCGCCAATTCCTGCGCCTCGGGCGACAGCATCATATCCATGAAGAGGCGCGCCGCTTGAGCTTGCTCCGGGGTCACCCAATCAGCGTCCAGAATGCAGAAGGGATGATCGCTGACGTGGGTGGCTGGCGGATAGTAAACGACCAAATTGCCGTAGCGGCCGCGGGCGTTCTCTGCCTGTTCGATCGCGGTCGCCTCGTAAACGGCCACCATATCGTGCAGACTGGGTCCGAAGGCGATGATCTCTTCCATGTAGGTGCCGGTGCTGTCGCCAAACTCAGTAATGGAGCCTTCGAAGGCAATCAACCACTGTTGGAATGCCTCGTCGGCCAGAATGTCTTCGCTGGTCAGGCCAGCCATCTTGCCGTGATAGTTGTAGGTCATCAGCACCAGCGTTTGGAAGCCGCTGTTCGAGCGCAGCGGGTCGGTGTGGCTGAACTTGACGAAGCCCCACTCAGGACGTCCGTAGGCTGCCCAACCCTCTGGATTGGTCAATGCTTCAAACAAAGCGTCCCACAGGTCTGCCCCCGGATCCGTCCCCCAAAGGGCATTGGCCCGTTCTTCCCAGGCGACAATCACGATAGGCGATTCAACAACGGACTGGCATTGTTCCTCGTCGAATTGATTGACGAGCGGCTGCCCGAAGCGCTGCGTGGATAGGTCTTGCAGCAGCGAGACTTGCAGCGAGCTGGCAGGACTCATAAGGTCTGGGCTGCGTTCCCCGTCCAAAACGGCCAGGTACATCTCGCGGGAGCCCATCTTTTCCAGCCTCAGTTCGAT
>JAADYZ010000129.1 GCA_010092775.1 Chloroflexota bacterium | reverse complement strand
GCCTGCAACCCTTGATGATGGCGAGCCAACCCGCGTTCAATCACTTCGACAAACAGCTCTTCTTTACCACCTGGAGCGTGATAATACAGGGAAGCCGTCTTGATACCTAGTTCCTTGGCAATATCTTGCAGCCGCACATCTTTGTAGCCACGTGTACTAAACAGGCGTTCGGCCACTTCCAAGACACGCTGACGCGCTTCGCTGATTTCGGCACGATGGGCTGCTCGTTGATCGGTCATCCGGGACCTTTCCATAGATTTAGCAACAATTGAATTGTAACGAGGCGCGGCGCACTTAGCCCTTCCGCAACCAGATTCGCTGGCCAGAGCAGTGCAGGGCCAAAAGTCTCACGCTATAATCAAAATTCGCTTAGAGCAAACGTTCTAAACCATCCACTACAGCAAGGATAACTGAATGCATGCTTTCGATCTGGTGACCGAGTTCCAGCCAACAGGCGACCAGCCCAAAGCCATCTCTGGACTGGTTGAAGGGCTGGAAGATGGATTGCGACATCAAACCTTGTTGGGTGCAACCGGCACCGGCAAGACCTTTGTGATGGCCAATATCGTGGCGCAAGTGAACCGTCCTACACTGGTGATCGCCCATAATAAGACCTTAGCAGCCCAGCTCTACTCCGAATTCAAAGCCTTCTTTCCGAACAACGCGGTTGAGTACTTCGTTTCGTACTATGACTACTACCAACCAGAAGCTTACGTTCCAAGAAACGACCTATATATTGAAAAAGAAGCAACCATCAACGACGAGATCGACCGGCTGCGCCTGGCCGCCACAGCTGCTCTACTCAGTCGTCGCGATGTGCTGATTGTCGCCTCCGTTTCGTGCATTTATGGTCTGGCACGCCCGCAGGTCTGGCATGACGCCGCTGTCATCTTCACCGTTGGAGAGACGATCCGCCGTGAAGCGGTCCTTAAGCGCCTCGTCTACACGCAATACACCCGCAACGATCTTGAGCTGCGGCGCGGAACATTTAGGGTGCGCGGCGATACCCTGGAGATTATGCCGGGGTACAGCGAAACAGCCTTCCGCATCGAACTATGGGGCGATGACATTGAGCGCATCGTGGAGATTGACGTCCTCACTGGCGAGATCGTCCGCCACCATCAGGAGCTGACGATTTTCCCGACGGCGCAATTCGTCACCGAACAAGATGGACTTCAAGATGTCATCCAGGATATTGAGTCAGAGTTGGAGCAGCAGCTTGTTCTGCTTAAGGAGCAAGATCGCCTGCTGGAGTTGCAACGCCTTGAACAGCGCACACGCTATGATCTTGAGATGCTGCGCGAGGCGGGCTTCTGCTCTGGCATTGAGAACTACTCACGACATCTCGACCGGCGTGCGCCTGGACAGCCGCCCTATACCTTGCTCGACTACTTCTCTGATGACTATCTGATGATCATTGATGAGTCGCATATCACGATCCCGCAGGTACGCGGTATGTACTCAGGCGACCGCAGCCGCAAAATGACATTGGTCGACTATGGCTTCCGTCTACCCAGTGCGATCGACAACCGCCCGCTGAATTTCGACGAGTTTGAGGATCGACTCTACCAGGTGATCTACACATCTGCGACACCCGGCCCCTACGAACTAGAGAACAGCGGCAAGGTCGTCGAGCAAATTATTCGTCCCACCGGCCTGATCGATCCGGAGATCATTGTCAAACCTGTCGAGGGGCAAGTTGATGACCTGTTGCATGAGTTGCACACGCGGATTGAACGCGGCGAGCGTGCGCTGGTGACAACATTGACCATTGCTATGTCGGAGAAGCTGACCGATTATATGCGCGAGGCGGGTCTAAAAGCGGCTTATCTACACAGCAAGATCGACACGCTAGAGCGGATCGAAATCCTGCGTGACTTGCGCCTAGGCATCTATGATGTGATCGTCGGTATTAACCTGCTGCGTGAAGGATTGGACCTTCCAGAGGTCTCGCTCGTAGCCATCCTAGATGCTGACAAGGCTGGCTTTCTGCGCTCCGAAACCTCACTAATCCAAACAATCGGACGTGCGGCACGCCACCTCAATGGCACCGTCATCATGTACGCTGACAAGGAATCGGATGCCATGAAAGGTGCAATTGCGGAGACCTACCGCCGCCGCGAGATTCAGATCGCCCACAATGAGAAGAATGGCATTGAGCCACGCAGCATTGTCAAGGCTGTCCACGACCTGACAGATCGCGTTCGTAGCGACAATGATCTAGTCGACAAACGCGATAATGTGGCGATGGCGCGCGAGATGCCCAAAACCGAACTGCGCCGGATGATTGAAGAATTGGAAAAACAGATGAAGAAAGCGGCATCCGAACTCGAGTTCGAAAAAGCGGCACTGCTGCGCGATCAGATCTTCGAGCTGCGGGAGATTCTCGTATTGCGCAATACTGGCCGCGATACAGTGCCCATCTGGGAGCAAGACCGCGTGCTGCCCGTCGCCGATGTCTTCGACGATCAAGTCGAGGGATAGAGATTGATTTCAAAAGTGGCTTGCTCATTCAGCAGGCCACTTGCTTTATGCTGAGAGTTTTTGCCAGTATTGGCGGGCGGTTTCCGCTTCTTTACCACCGCGATTGATCTTATCGACGTAGAACTGGACCACCTTCTGGCGCAAGGCTTCACTGCTCGACAACCGGCTGCCCGCGATATAGAGCAATTCGTAAACGCGCTCCCAATTGTAATGGCTGCGTCGCGAATAATCGAGCAGCAGTTTCACAAGCTGCTTTGGGCGCGCCTTCTCCACAACCGAACTGGTGAGATAGTCACCAAAGAAACGCAGCACCTTCTGATCGGCTTTGCGCACCTTCTCTTGCAAAAACTGCCCCGATCCTCGTGCCGACCACAATGCCCAACCATCCTCGCGTGGAATCTCTCCAAAGCGCTGCCAATCCTCAAAGGTGTCTTTGAATGCTTGCTCTGGCGACTTACGTGGGCCGGTGTTGCGGCGCGCCTTATCCAGCGCTTCAAGAGCCTTCTCACGGCGACGGCGTGACTGGAAGGTGAAATCAACGCTGTCGATCAGCCCTTTGATGCGCTGCACAAAATCATCGGGACGTTGAATACGATCATTGCTGAGGCGAACACAGCACTCTGTACGCAGACCTTCTGGCGCGAGATCATTCCCCGCCCATTCAACCATCAACTCGGTTGCCCCGACTTCGTGGAAGGCACAGCGGCTCAGCGCCACAACGATGTGAAACCAGTTATCCGGATCAAGCCGCATCGGGTCAATCGCTTGCATATGCCGTAAGAATGGACCCGGCAGTTCGCTGACGATCCCGTTAAAGTAGCGCTGTTTTTCCGGTTCGTCCTTGCCGCTTCGCTCCAAAACATAGAAGACAGGAGCAATCACATAATCTTCCAACTCGTCATGATCCACATCTTGCAGCGCCCCAAAACTCTGGATCAGCCCACGCAGTTCCTCGCGCAGGTCGGCTGTATCGTGATAGGTGTCAATGAGGTCCATCGCGGCATCAACACCTTCCATATTCTGCTTACGCATCAACTGTACCGCCGCTCGAATCCGCACCGGCGCTGAGCAGTAGATGTCATGCGCCAAACGTCCCAGGTCGCTTTCATCGGCCACCTTCAGCGAAACGCGATCGACGAGTTGTGCGAGCGAAGCGACTTCACTGCCCGCCACCTCAACCAAAGCCTCACGAGCTACACCCGTCTCATCCTTTTCCACCAAGTTGGCGAGTTGGTCTTCCAACCACTTGGCGATGCGCTCATCATCAATGCGGAAATTTTGACGCAGGATAGCGATCACCACATCAGCAGCAGGGGCAATGTCAAGGACCTCAGCGACCAGAAAGCGCTCCGCATCGTCGCGCATGGCCGGATCCTTAAGCGCCTCGATCGATTGCGCAATGCTGGCCAACAAATCAGGAGGCAATTTGCGGTCCATCTGTCCCGCTTCATCTCGATTGAGCTGCAAAAGATTGGCCAACAGTCGGCTGTTTTCAGTCAGGTTGTCTAGGTAGGTTGTTTCGGTCGCGTTTATCGCAACAGGTTGATTCGCCATAGTCTGGCCACTTTCCTCACTCAATCGTCAGTTCAGCAAGCTGTTCCCGTTGTTTGCTTAACAGCCGCTTCTGATCCTCGCGCATCGAACGACCCACCCGCTCTTGGAGAGCGCGCGGTTTGCCGTCCTTCAAGCGCCACCAGTATTCTACATCCCGATTGGACTGCACTTGCCAACCCAGATAGATCGGCTCACCTGGTTCGACTGGCATGTCAAAAGCGATCATCAATTCCTGGTCCAGCGCCAAAAAGGGATCGTCCGCCCGGAAACCATGATAGAGGTTAATCGGCAGACGTGCCGGGTAACCCGGAGGCGCTTTGAAGGCCACCTCATTGCGCCGCCCGGCGATCGCATGATCGGGCACTAACTGCTTCAGGCCATCCCAATCAACAAACACAGACTCAAAAATCGGCTGCGGTTGAATACGGATACCGCTAAACTGCGCCTTGGACTCATCGCTGCGCAGTGTGTCGTATACTGCGGCCCCCAGAGCCACACTCCCCATCAAATCCGGTGTGACCATCATACGCGGGGCTGGGTCTACATCAAAGAACTGCTGCACCAATAACTGAACAAACTTGAGTTGGCAGGTGCCGCCATGAAACAACACAATGTCGACCTCAGAACGAGCGTCGCTACGATCGGGGAAGGCTTCATGCAGTGCGCTCAGGATGGGTGCGTAGATCGTGACGCTCTCAGCTTCCTTGGGATTGTGAGTGAGGAAGGGCGCCCAGATCGGCTCGAAGTGGTTGCGCAGGCTATAGGACTGCCCCTTAAGGCGCAGCACCTTATCCTCTTCAAACTCGATCTCATGGGTGGGCCAATCGACTACGACGTCCTGCTCGTCAGAAAGCTCATCAACGTAGACAAAGGCCTCGTTGAGGCGGGCGGCGAGGGTCTTCTTGATGTCTTCCGCCACAAAAACCAGCTCCGCCGCCAGCTTGCGTCGATAACTAGGCGGCATTCGGTCCATAATGGGGTGACCGCTACGGGCCACATTGAGCAGGTAGGCGGCCAGGCGCAAGTCGAAATCGTTGCCAGCTAGCTCAGTGTAGCGTGAACGACCAATAATCTCCGCGCGCAGAGTGTCATCCACTGGTTCGGTGCGCACAATCGACACGTCTAGGGTGCCGCCGCCCATATCGAACACCAGGATGTTGTTCGGTTTGTCATCAATGTAACTGCGCCGCCGCCGCCGCTGTTTGACCAGGAAATGCAGAATGGCCGCGCTGGGCTCATCGATCAATGCCACATCACCTCGCTTGAAACCTGCCAATGAGGCGGCTTCTAGGGTGGCCTGACGCTGCCGATTGCTGAAGGAGGCGGGCACGGTGATGGTCGCCCCATGCACATCCATCTGAAGATGGTCTTCAGTCACAGAACGCATCTTGCTGAGTAGAATCGCTGAGATGCTTTGGGGCATCCACTGGCGATCCCCGTCAGAATAAAGGGTTCGTCGCCCCATCTCGCGCTTAACCGATCGAATGGTGTGATCAGGGCTGCTTAAGAAAGCATCCCGTGCGGCATAAACGCCGGTCAGCGCGTGCTTGGGTTGGCGTGGGTCGAAGTGAACGACCGAGGGCAAGTATGGTAACCCCCGGTTGGAGTATTGGCGACCTTCCAGGTATTGTGGGATGGAGAGAATCTCAGGTTCATTGGCGTTCTTGTCCACCCGCCGGTTAATCACGGCAATCTTGCAGTTTGCAGTTCCCAGGTCAATTCCGACATGCACACTCATCAGTTGCTCAACTGCTCTCTATCATCTAGACTGATTAACTCTAGCGCTGTGTTGTGTCATCCAGCGGCACAGCTAAACCTTCTCATCGTGTAAATCGTAGCTCAGACCGGCAGCCCCACGTGCACAGATCAACGCCGGCTGATCAACAATCCGAGTGGGCAGATCACCCAAGGCTTGTGCGACATCGTGGCGAATAGGCTCGAAAGCAACCCCTTCGCCGGTTAGGATCACCTCATCGATCTCATCGCCCTGAGAGCGCAGCAAACGCTCCAAGCGGGAGACGATATCATCCACACCGCTGGCGACCAAGTCCAGATAGTCGGATTCAGCGATCTCCATCAAGGTATCGTCCTGCTGAAAAATCACGACCGGTTCCTGGCCGGTTTTGTAATCGGCGCGCGCGCGTTGGGCATGGATGGCCAATTCCTCCGCGCCAATCGTCCGATCCGTTGGATTGTTGCGCCCGACATGGCTAGCAACACCTAAGTCGATCTGCCGGGCGCCTTGTGCTCGTGCGGGCCGTTCCGGCGTGCCTAAGCGCCACATCGTGAACTCTGTATAGACATAGCCAATGTTGATAACCAGCAGCACCTTGCTGTTGATCTGGTCAGAATCCGCCATCGACTCATACCATAGGCTGCGCAGAACCGCTTCTTGAGGCGAGATGATTGCCTTGAAATGAATGTTGGGCATAATCAGATGCTGCTGCAAAGCCGCCAGAATGGCCTCATATTGGCCGTCTTTGTTGGGAACATCCTCTAGCACCATGCTGATGTGCAGCGGCTCATCTGGCTGCGGCTTGACATGATAGACCAGGGTATAGCGCAGGAAACTCTGCAACTCATGGAAGCCAGCGGCACCCAGATTGCCCTTAACCATCTGGGAGAAGAAACTTGCGTCATAGCGATGGAAGCGCTGCGGCGAAAAGCTCCGCCAGATCGCAGGGAGAGCCTGAAATCCGAATACCTGCTTTTCCGTATCGTACAGATTCGGTATGGCCTCTTTGTATAGAGCTAACCATTCGGCAGGGAGTTCGTAGTTGGCCTGCTCAATGACTTCCCACTCCAATTGATTTTCGCGATTTAAGAAGGCTTCACACACATAGACAGAGGTCTGTGTGAAGTGGTAACCCAGATAGCGATCAAATGACACTTATTCGTCCTCCACAGCCGGGCTGACTTCCGGGCGCAGCAGCACTGTCTCGTTGATAGCAATGCCCCGAATCGTGATGCGTACTTCGCAGGGAAGTTCCACCCGATCATTGAGCTGATAATCGTCACGGTTGTCCAGCGTCAGGGTGAGGCGCTCACCAGCCTTACCCAATAAGCGCAAACCGAGTTCATCCCGCATATAACGGGCTAATGGAGCCAACCAACCTGGTTCATCATCCTCACCAAATGCGATCAGCTTGCGCAGTCCGCGCTTCGCAGGTGAGGACACCATCTGGCGAAAGAGGTCTTCCCGAGCCTGTTGCTCGGCCTGTTCCACCTGTGCCTGAAGCGCTTTGAGTTCTGTTCGCATTCGGTGCAGCTCCGCTTGATTCACATCTTCGCCAGGGTCAGGTTGACGCTCAACCCCGGCGAGCTGACGCTTAAGCTGCGCGTTCTCAACCTGAAGCTGCTCAAGCCGACTGAGCAACCGTTCTTTCTTGCTCTTCTTTGCCATAACCTACCCCTCTAGCTCACCCTGAAAATAGCGATAGGTACGGCCCTCGTGGCCAAGATGCACCGAGTATCCAGCATGCTGGAGCGTGTTATAGACGCTATGGGGGTCAGCTAGGCTGCGCTCCGCATCTCCATGAACCAGCACGATGTGGCGAGGCCGCACCTGTGCCACGAAATCCAACAGGCCTGAACGAGGTGCGTGAGCCGTGAAATGGTAGCGCTCCACTCGGCATCGAACCTCAAGGCCAAGTTCATCCAAGGCGTCACGCTTACGCTTAAGCAGGATGCCTGCCTCGCTATCCTCCGAGGTATAGCCAGTCAGAAAAATGGCATTGGCCGGATTCCAGGCTAAGCCCTGCGCATAGTGATAGGATGCACTCCCCGTCTTGAGCATCCCGGAACTCGCGATCACAACCGATGGGGTGCCATTAGCTTGCTCGTCTTCGATGCGGCGCAGCACATCCTCGCGGTCTTCCCCAGGCTGCACGATCGCCAAGCGTCTTCGGTCAAGCCAGGAGCGTGCATCTTTGTAGCGTTCTGTTGTCTCGCGGGGATGATTGTCGTACACAGCAGTAATCGTCCGCGACAGTCCATCCAGGATAACGCTGTAGACAAACTCAGGATTTTCACGAGCATGCTCTGCGACCAGCGCCAGAATCTCCTGCGATCGCCCCACCGCAAAGGCCGGAACCACGACTGATCCACCGGCTTGGATCACCTCGCTCAAACCATCTTTGAAGGCTTGCTCTTGCCAAGCACGCTGACCAGAGAACCCGCTTTGGCCGCTACCATAAGTATGCTCCATTACCAGCAGATCAACCGGCTCGTCGATCTTCGCTAGCGGATCAATCGTAGCCTGTTGAAGTGTGTTGATGTCCCCGCTGAACAAAACGCGCACACCTGCACGCTCAATCAGCAGCATCTGCGATCCTAAGATATGCCCAGCGGCGAAAGTTGTGATCTGACCCAACTCTCGAAAGCTATGCAGCTTGCCGTTGCGAGGGTAGGGTTCAAGCGCGTTGGCTGCCGCCGCCGCATCGGACTCCGTGAAGGCTTGTGTCGACTGAGCCTGAATATGGGCCATGTCTCGCAGCATCACTTTAGCCAGCGCGCTGCTGCTCGGTGATCCGTAGATGCGCAGTTTGGGCTTACGTCCGGTTGTTGTCTGGATCCACTCCAGGTCCGGGTCGCGATAGAGCATCGGCAACAACCCAATGTGATCAGTGTGAGCATGTGAGATCAAGAGTGCATACAAGTCCGACAAGCCACCCGGCAGAGCTTCTACCAGGCGCGTCTTGAATGTCTGATAGGCTTCATCAACGGCAATGTTGACATCTAAGCCAATATCCAGCAGCAAGTTGAGGTCACCCATTTGCAGCAGGTGGCTGCTCCCGCTGATCCAGCTGGCTCCAGTCAAGGGTGTAAAAGCGACGCGAAGATCGCTCTCAGGCGCCGAACTGTGGCTAGGTGGAACGAGCGCAGCCTCACCAAAACGCGCAGCCAACCGGAGCCCGGGAAGGACCGCTTCAACCTGTGCAATTTGATCGAGATCAGGATCGTCTAGCAGACTGGCAATAGTCTGAAGCTGATCGCGAAAGGGGCCTGGTAACCAGGTCGGAAAAGGGTAGGCAGATCGGAGCGCTGGAATGAGCAGGTCGTCCCACTCGGGTTCGACCAGCAACACGCCCAGAAGGTCGCGTATCGCTGTGATCTCCGACATGATGGGGCTATCTGTAGTCAAGGTATGGAACAGTTGATGCAGCGCTGGAGAACGATCTGCCATGAGCATTAGGACTATACACTGGATGATGGCGTAGTCACGGATCGCCTGATAAAACGGTGCTATCAAACGATCCGCCTGCTCATCAAGTTGAAGCAATCTAGAGGCAGTCGCGGCCGCCTGTGGCCAGCGTTCTGCTTTCACAGCCCGATCTAAAGACGTTGCCAGTGTGATCAGCCGAGCCTCAAGTGACGCTTGAGGGGACGCAGTTAGTCCGTTAGCTGAGAGGTGTGGATCAGATAGGCGCTGCTGAACATAAGCCAGTTTGGCTGCCACAAGGTCTTTATCTTCACCAGTTGGCACCAATTCTAGCAAGCGCTGCGCGAGGGACCATGCATGCAAGGTCACAGCCAAGTCCGCCAAATCGGCGGCCTCTTGCGGGGGGATTGTATCGATAGACGACGCAAGCAAAGCCTGCGCCTCTGCCCAGCGCCCGGCGGCACGGAGCTGCTGTACATCAGTCCAAAGAGGCATGACAGGTTTAAGAGAATGACCGCAGTTGTAGAGTTTGCTGGGCACATCCACCACAGCAGGCCGAATTGTACCAGCCCTCCGACAATTTTGCCGGGTGAATCAACGCGAATCCCAAAAGCATCAGGACGTGATGTAAATCACGTCCTGACCATTTAAGCGGGTCTGCTTGGGTTACTGTGGCCTAGCTTTGTGCTGAGGGAGCGGATGTTCGGCTGTTCGCTCTACTTTGTCCGGCTACCATCAGGATCTATGATGGTCTGTTTGCCCGCCTCGGCCCGCTGTATACTCTGTTCTAGTTAACAGAATCTTAGCATAGGCAACGAGACAGCGCAGGTGACAATTGTCACCTCTTTCTATGTTACATCCTGGCAGGAGGCCAAAACATTGAAAACGGAAATCCGACTTAAACCTGGTCGCGATAAACCCCTCCGACAACGCCATCCCTGGGTCTTCTCTGGAGCGATCGCAGAGGGAAGCGCCGAACCGGGTGGGCTGGTCAATGTCGTTGACAAGACCGGAGCGTTCCTGGGCAAGGGCACCTATAATCCCCATTCACAAATCCGGGTGCGCATCATGAGTTGGGATCAAGATGAGCAGGTTGATGCAGAGTGGTGGGCACAGCGCCTAGAGGGAGCCATCCAGCGCCGTCGGCACATCTCTGAGAGCCACCAGACCAATGCGGCTCGCCTCGTCCACGCTGAGAGCGATGGGCTGCCTGGTTTGATTGTGGACCAATACGACGACATTCTGGTGATGCAAGCACTGACGCTGGGGGTTGAGCAAGCAAAGTCAACCATTGTGGATGCATTGGTCCAACTCCTCAACCCACGGTCGATCTACGAACGCAGCGACGCCGATGCCCGTCAGAAGGAGGGCTTAGCCTACCGTACCGGTCTGCTCTACGGTGAGGAGGTCCCAAAGCTAGTCATGATTGCAGAAGCCAATATGGTTTATCCAGTAGACATCGTCAAGGGCCACAAGACTGGTTTCTATCTTGATCAACGCGCCGCTCGCGCCGGGTTGATCTGGAACCCCAACATCCAGGGTGGCGAAATCCTCAACGCATTCTCTTACAGTGGAAGCCTCGGTATCTGTGCGGCCAGCAATCAGGCTGCCCACATCACCCATATCGATTCGTCGGAACCTGCGTTGGAATTGGCCAGGCAGGCAATCGCGGCCAACTCTCAGACTGAGGAACAACATACGTTTGTGGCCGCTGATGTCTTCGAGCAGTTCCGACACTACCGTGACCAGGGTCGTCAGTATGATGTCGTCATCCTGGACCCACCCAAGTTTGCCCATTCCGCCCGGCAGGTTGAACGGGCAGCACGGGGCTACAAAGACATCAACCTACTGGCATTCCAGCTTCTGCGCCCTGGTGGTATCCTGTATACCTTTTCCTGTTCAGGGCAGGTCTCAGCCGACCTCTTTCAGAAGATCGTCTTTGGCGCCAGCGTAGACGCCGAGCGAGATGCCCAGATCATGGAGTGGTTCGACCAACCAGCGGATCACCCTGTGCTGCTATCCTTCCCAGAAGGTCGCTATTTAAAGGGCTTAGCCTGCCGGGTTGTCCCGTTTTAACATCTGCCTGCTGCTGCGCTATAATGGTCCCACTCTGAGAAACGAAGACCCAGCAACGTTTACAGAGCCGTCCACGAACGGTGGCAAAGAGGATAGATCATCCACATGAGGTCTGCTGTTATCTTCCCATTTACGGCGATTGTCGGTCAAGCCCGCATGAAGCGGGCACTGATCCTTAACGCCATCAACCCCCAAATCGGCGGAGTACTCATTCGCGGAGAGAAAGGAACCGCCAAAAGCACAGCGGCACGCGCCCTGGCCGCCCTGCTGCCAGCAATTGAGGGCGTCGAGGACTGCCCATTTAACTGCCATCCTGACGCCCCAGCAGGCTACTGCGCCCAATGCCAGCGACTGCCGGAGCCGCTGCCCACTGCTTATCGCAAGACACGGTTGGTCAACCTGCCCGTCAGTGCTACCGAAGATCGCGTTGTGGGCACCCTCGACATTGAGAAAGCCATCAAAGAGGGAGAGCGCCATTTTGAACCTGGCGTACTGGCCAGTGCCAACCGGGGCATTCTCTACGTCGATGAAGTCAACTTGCTCGAAGATCATGTGGTTGACATCCTGCTTGACTCCGCTGCGATGGGTGTCAATGTAGTTGAACGGGAGGGGATCAGCATTTCACATCCGTCCCGCTTCATGTTGGTCGGAACGATGAACCCGGAAGAAGGCGATCTCCGCCCCCAACTGCTGGATCGCTTTGCCCTGGCGGTCGATGTGCGCGGCCTGCAAGACCCATCTGATCGCATGACGATCTTAGAGCGTCACATCCAATTCGAAGAGGCACCCTTAGACTTTGCAGACAGGTGGCAGCCTTACGAGCAGCGCCTTTCTGATGAAATCGCCCACGCGCGCGGCATCGTACATGAGGTGACTTACACCCGTCTTGACCTGGCTACCATCGCCAATTTGACGGCCAGCCTGCAAGTCGATGGGCATCGGGCTGATCTGGTGATCTTGAAGACGGCGCGCGCTAACGCTGCCTTTGAGGGTCGTACTGCCGTCACACGCCACGATATTATCGTTGCAGCCGAGTTGGCCTTACCACATCGCATGAAGCGTACACCCTTCCAGGACGATATTGCCGACCTGGAAAACCTCAACGAGCGCGTTGATTTAGCCGAACAAGAGGCAACTGCCTCTGGCTACGAAAGCGCAGAAACAGCAGGCGACCCCGAAGAGGATCATGAAGGCGACCTGGATGGTCAGAAGGATACCGAGACCGTAGACGAAACATCCTCGGAAGAGATCCAATCGGACACGCCGCCGACAGAAGCTGCCCAGCCCGACACCAATGCTAACCTCAGTGGCGAGTGGTGGGAAGGTGGCCAGCAAACCCGTACCGGTCAGCAATTTCAGGTCCAGAAGCGCAGTGATACAACCCTTGATCGGCTAACGCGCCGACATACACGGGGGCGGAGGCACAGCAGCCGCACGGATCGTAAACGTGGACGCTACATCAAGGCCCAGCCTGCTGGCAAAAACCCCACCGACATTGCCTTCGATGCCACTATTCGGGCTGCTGCGCCCTACCAACGCCGCCGCAACAAGCGCCATCTGGCCTTCGCAATCGAGTCTCATGACTTGCAGCGCAAAGTTCGGGTGAGCAAGCAGGGGAATCTGATCCTCTTCGCCGTTGACGCCTCCTGGAGTATGGCGGTCGCAGAACGCATGGAAGCGACTAAAGGTGCCATCATGTCGCTGCTGACCGATGCCTATCAGCGGCGCGACCGTGTGGGCATGATCGTCTTTCAGAAGAACCAATCGCGCTTAGTCTTGCCACCAACAAATTCGGTTCAGCTTGCTCAGCAGGCGCTTG
>JAADYZ010000128.1 GCA_010092775.1 Chloroflexota bacterium | reverse complement strand
TTTCATCTCGTCGGAGAATGAAGCGGTCACCTTCGAGCCGCAAGCCTTTGAGCTGGGGCCAGATATGCCACCGCAGGAAGTGATCGTCCGCGTCGATCGAACAGCCTTCCCGACGGGCGATCAGAGTGTCCAGCTCTTCGTGCAGCCCTTTAGTGAGGCCTTCGGCATGATCGAGCAGACGGTGCAGCGCGAACTGGTCTTCGACGTGGAGCTGGCTGAACCAACGCCCACCCTTGGGCCGCAGGCCAATATTGTGGTGCTGCCAAGTGCCCCTCGTGAAGGTGATATTCTGGAGATCACAGCCAGCGGCTTCGAGAGCGGCGAGACGGTGCTGGTGGAGTTCGTCGGCCCGGAGCGCAGCATCAATGACTCTTTGCCTGTGGCTGATGCCGCGGGCGACTTCTTCTATCGAATCGATTTAAGCACGGTCCCCCGTGGGACCTACACGCTGCGCCTGACGGGAGCCAGCAGCACGGCCACTGGCCAGGTCGAGGTGTTGATCGCTGAAGCCTTGGCCGATGCGGTGGTGATCTCCGATGAGTTGAATCTGCGCTTTGGCCCTGATTACAACTACGGCGTGCTCGAAGTGCTGGCTAACGGCGACGAACTGACCCTGATTGCCCGCAACGCCGATGAGAGCTGGCTGGAAGTCATCGACAACACCACCGGCACGCAGGGGTGGGTGGTGGCGGACCTGGTGCAGGTCAACATTGACATCACCACCATCCCCTTCAACTTGATCCTGCCATAATGCGTAGGACGTTTGGGGAGTTGCCCTGCTCAGGTAAGGGCGCTATCTTAGTCTCTGGCGTATACCACGCCGTAGAAGATTTGCATATAAAGGACACACATTCATGCGTAAAGTGCTACTCTTTGGCCTGCTCCTGATAAGCGCCCTGTTGATGGCCGCTTGCAGCGGTGGCGGCCCCGGCAGCGGCAACATCCAGGGCTCGGGCAATATCGTATCGGAAACCCGTGAGGTTCCAGCCTACAATCAGATCGACGTGATTGGCACCGGCAACCTGAACCTGACCATCACCAGCCCACCCAACCTGACGATTACCGCAGACGACAACGTGATGCAGTACATCTCCACTGAAGTGATCGGTACATCGCTTCAGATCCGGCTGAACGCGCCGGAAGGCGGCAGCGTCGCCCCCAGCCAACCGATAAGCTATGCCGTTTCGATCCCCTTCTTGCGCGTGATCACCGCCAGCGGTAACGCGACGGTCACCACCGACGTGGCGACAATCCCCAGCGACTTCGACGTGCAAGTGAGCGACGACGCACAGGTCACACTGACCAACTTCGAGGCCGATTCGATCACGATCACCGCCGTTGGAAATTCACAGGTGACGCTCAGCGGCAGCACCAGCGACTTCTCTGCCACCCTGGAGGGGTCAGCCCGGATGGAAGGCGGCGACATGGAAGTTGCCCTGGCCGACATCACGACGCGGGGCTCGGCTCAGGCCACCATTTGGGTGACGGAGAACATCGACGCTTTTGTCTATGACAACAGCATCGTCAACTACTATGGCGAACCAAGCGGAGTCAACCCGCAGGCCGACCAGTCTGCGCAGTTCAACGCCCTGGGTCCGAAGCAATAGCGGACTAGCGTTCAGGCGAATCAAGACAAGGCACCTTCGTGAGGTGCCTTGTCTTTGCTATCGCATTTTTCGACTTCAGACCTGTGGAGCTTGCCTCAAGCAGGCTCTTCGGTCAGGACCTTGATGGCCTGTTCGCGCATCCAGTTCCGTTCGATTTTGCGGGCCAGCGCAATCTCGCGGGCGGTAACCGCCTCCCAGGCGACACGCTGACGCAAGGGATCGTTCCGTTGAGCGCGCGAAATACGGGCCTGGCTCACCGCGACATCCTGAGCCAGGGTACCAACCACCCAGGTAATGACCCGGCGCGTGTTAACCGGGTTGAGGGCGGCGCTAGCGGCAGCACGGGCGGCGGCGGCGGCGGTTTCGCGGCGCGGTTGATAAACAATCTCCTCATACGTTTGCTCGGCAGCCTTCTGTGCGAGAGCTAATTGCTCGCCAGTCGTCTGATTGTGAGCAAAGCGGCGGGCAGTCTCGATGGCCTGACGGGGACGCCTGTCTTCGGGATAATCACGCTCGAAATAGTAGAGGACATGCTCAGCACAGAGGCAGGCAAACAGGCGGCGCTGCCGGTCGTCCATCCGTTTGAGCAGTTGATCAAGGCTCATCGACGCATAGAGCGCACCATGCAACATCGGCTCGTCGCCATCGTGGCGGCGAGTTGGCGATCTGCCCAATCCCGGACTTTCTTTTTGATCACTCACAGCTTGAAGTTGCCCACTTACCATCTCAGCCCACCATTTTGTTATACTGCAATTTAAGTATAGCGTTTGCGCCCGGCCCTGCGGCATGACGTTTGGCTTTATCTGTTCGATGATATGGGCTTAGTGGACCTTACCCAGCAAGGAGAAAAGACATGGCCGATGCGGATCAATTAGCGGAAGAGCTGGCCGCCATGGACATCAAGCGCTCAACTACGCTCTCCGATCTGGAGGCGATTGAAGAAACCTCCGCCTCCATTAAGCGGCGGGTTGAGCAGCATCCTTCGCGCCAGGCGACGATGATGCAAGAGTTCATTGTAGCGCTCGATCGGGATGATATCGAGGAAGAACAGCGGCAGGAACTCTATCGAGATTGGCACCAATCGATCAAGAGCAGCATTGATGAGTTCAACAGCTTGACGGCGGAGTTAGAGCGGCTGAAGATTCAAGAGGTGATTCTGACACGAATCGTCCGTGAGATCGATCGTAAAATCGAAGGGCTGCGTACCCAGCTTGACGATGGTATATAAACCGAGGGCGGTCCATCGAGCGCCCTCGGTTGGACAAGACAAAGCCTTTATTGATTTGCTATGATCGCAACGAGTTCGACGTCAAAGCGTAGGGTGGCATTGGCTGGAATCGGCCCCTGACCATTGGCGCCGTAGCCCAGCTCCGGGGGGATGATCAACGTGGCCCGACTACCTTCCGGCAGCAGCGCAATGCCTTCGTCCCAACCTTGAATGACCCGCCCCTGCCCCAGGGGGAAGGAGAAGGGCTGGCCCCGCTCAAAAGAGCTGTCGAAGACGGTGCCGTCATCCAGGGTGCCGGAATAGTGTACCAGAACGGTATCACCCGCCTGCGGAACAGGACCGTCACCCTCTTCGACGATCACATATTGCAGGCCCGATTCGGTCGTGATCAACTCAGATTCCTCAAACTCGAAGAGGCCGTCATAGTTGGCCTCACTCGAGATGACAGATAGCAGTTCGACATCGAAGCGCAGCGTCGCATCTGGCGGGATGGGACCCTGCCCTTGGGGCCCATAAGCTAGATTCGGTGGAATGATCAGTGTGGCACTGCTGCCCTCAGACAGCAGCGCGATCCCTTCGTCCCACCCGGGGATTACCTGGCCAACACCCAGGGTAAAGACGATTGGCTGGCCGCGATCATAAGAGCTGTCAAACTGAGTACCGTCAGCCAGTGTCCCTTCATAGTGGACGATGACGGTGTCACCCGCGTCAGGTTGTGCTCCACTACCGGCATCGCTGATGCTGTATTGGAGGCCGCTGCTGGTGGTTGATAGGCCTTCTACTTGCAGATTCTCTGGCACGTCAGGCTCCCCGCTCCCACAAGCGCTGATGGCTAACAGGGCCAGCAGCAGAATGATCAGGTGATAGGTCCTCAAGAAAGTCTCCTTTGGTTGCGCCATTCGACCTGCCAATTGTCTGCCATACACAGTCATCTGTCAATTGACAAAGGGCAGCGATTGGGTAAGAATGTGAGGAGGATCGGAAAACTGCCTGTATTCACTCTAAGGCACGGTTGTTTCAATATAGATTGCAATGATGAAGGAAACAGAACCGTGGATGACCTTGATCGCATCTCTCGGCCAAGATACGACAGCAACTACACCTTGTTGGACCTTGCTATCTTACTGCGCAAGGACTTGCTCGATGCTTGCCGCAGGACGGACGTGATGCGGCTGGCTAAGCTCGGAATGACCTTTGATACACTGCATGATTCCGCGCTAAGAGATGGCAGTACCCATCGCATCACCGAAGTGTGGGAACGGCTGCGCGAAGCGGCCCGTGAAGGGGCCGTTGGTGGCAAGTGGGATGATTGGCTACCTAGCGAAGCAGAGATTACCGAGCGCTTCACCCAATCCAAATAGGTTTAACGCGCCATATTGCAATCGATGGTCTCTTGCGCTAGGATGCAAGGGCTATATCAGAAGCCCACTTTTGTTTCGATTGCAGAGAAAAGAACCAAGCCTATGGCGTCCATTACGCAGCGTTTTCAACCGGTCAGTGCAGGAGATGGTGAGGCTGACCCGCTGCTTCAATTTGCGCGCAGTGTCGCCCCCCTGCTTGACGTTGACTTCACAGCATCCGAGGATCAGCTTGACGAATCCGTGATTGAAGACCCCGGTCGCAAGCGCACTCTCCGGCGGCGCTACGGGGATGAGTCGCGTGGGTTTCGCGTCGTTCTGGAGCAGGAGCTAGAGGAAGGCGCAGAAGCCAGCACCGCGGACAAAGTGCTGGTGACAGCCTATGGTTTGCCGCCAGACATCAGCCTGGAAATCGAGCGCAGCCGCGATTACTTCGAGCCGCGCTTTGTGGAATTGCGTGCCAGCGGGCCAGATGAAACGATCTTGCAGCAGATCAAGGCGCAGTTCGAGGCCAGCTTCAAACCAGAAGAGCGCAGCCTAACCGTCGAGGAACTGACCCAGGCGATCGCGTCTATTCGGGCAGCGATCCGGGCGGGCCGCTGGCCAGCAGTGGAGATCCGTGCCCGCCAGGTCCTCGATAGCGATCCGGCTGAGGCTGAGGCCCTGTTCGCGTTGGGTGTTGCGCGGGCGGCGCAAGGCGACCTCGAAGTGGGTGCGATCTATTTGAAGGAAACGCTCGAAGCCGACCCCGAACACTATGATGCGCTCTACAATCTGGGCCTGATCCACATCAATCAGGGCTTGCCAGAATTGGCGATTGACTTTCTCCAGCGCTCGCTTCAGATCGAACCGGAGAATCATCCCGTTTACTATCAGCTTGGCAAAGCCAATGAGGACGCCGGGCGCCTGGATGAGGCCTTGGCCGCCTATCAAGAATCGCTCAGGTTGGCTCCCAATCCTGAGCTTGACTGGAACTACACCGGGATGGATCTAAGCAAGTGGGCGAAGGAAGCGGTCGAGCGTGTGGAGGCATTGGCCAAGGCGGCTGCTGTGGCGGAGGAGCTCAGCCCTGTCGACGCTGAGCTGACTGCCACTGAAGACCCTGCCACAGACGAACTAGTCTAGTCGTTCAGGTCGTACATATCCCCGGTATTGATGTAGACAATCCGCTCACAAATATCGGTGATTCGGTCCCCGATACGCTCCAGATTGTGGGCCGTCCACAGCATGTAAGTCCCCTGCTCAATGGGTAGATCACCCTGGCTCATACGAGCGACCAGCATGTTGAAGGTCTGGCGGTACATGCTGTCCAGCTCGTGATCCAATTGGGCGGTTGAACGGGCCAGATCAGAGGACCCATCCAGGAAAGCGTCCATAGCCTTCTGTAACATATTGCGCGATTTGGCGGCCATCTCGAACAGCAGCGGCGGAATGTCTTCGCTGGGGTTTTCTTCATGACGAATGACCGTCTTGGCAATGCTCTCGGCGTAGTCTCCCATGCGCTCCAACTCATTAATGATGAGCATATCGGCCATCAGCGTCCGCAGATCACGGGCAGTGGGTTGGTGCAGGGCGATCGTTGTGGTGATCATCTTCTGGACTTTGGTCTGCAAGCTGTCGAGGGTGTCATCATCTCGCACGACTTGCCGGGCCAGATGCACATCGAACACCCGAAAAGCCTGCATGGCTCGCTCGATTCCTAGGTTGACGAGTGACGCATGGCGCAGAATATCGTCGTGGATCATGGACATGTTTCGGTCTAGAGCAGTGCGCATAGAATATCTTGGGGCTGGGGTGCTTGGTGGTTGACTGTAGCGCGTTGTCGGACGTTGCAGATCAAGGG
>JAADYZ010000127.1 GCA_010092775.1 Chloroflexota bacterium | reverse complement strand
TCGCATAAGGGTCGACCTGACCGTACTGGGGACAAATGCCCACGCCTAGCGCCACGCCTTTTCGCGGCGCTTGATCGGCAGCGATCATGGTGGCGGTCGGCAAATCGACCGACTGGGGCTTGATGGTGTCCAGGGGCAGCAGCACGGCTGCATCGCTGGGGCCATGTTCATAAACGCCGACAAAGGGCTTGATGACCGTTCCGCCTTGGACTTCGTGATCATAACGGCGGACGATGTCCTCTTTGCTGCGGATGTTCGGGTGAGCCAGCAGCTTGAGCAGTGTCTCGCCCAGGTCTTCTTGATCTGGTTGCTGGACTGTGCTCGGCTGCTCCGGCATCGACCAGTTTGCCTCTAAGGTTCGTGTCGGACGGCCATCATGCAGGAAGGCCATACCCAAATCGGCCACTTGTTGATCGGCGTAGAACAATTGAAGGCGTCCGCTGCGCTCAAATTGGCCGATGTGGCTGACTTCGACCTGATGAAGCGTGGCGATCACCTGCAAGCGTGCCCAGGCTTCCGGCGCTACGGCCATCACCATGCGCTCTTGCGCCTCGCTCAGCCAGATTTCCCAGGGGCGCAGGCCAGGATACTTAGTGGGTACGGTATCCAACTGCACACGGACCCCCAGCTTGGCCCCCATCTCGCCAATGGCGGAGGACAAGCCCCCTGCCCCACAATCCGTGATGGCGTGGTAGAGCAGTTCGTAGCGAGCCTGCAAGACCACCTCTTGAATCTGCTTTTCAACGATCGGGTTGCCGATTTGAACGGAGCTGCCAGCGATCTCATGGGTACTCTGGTCGATTTCCATGCTGGAGAAGGTGGCACCGCGCAGGCCATCGCGGCCTGTGCGCCCACCTAGGACCACTACCAGGTCGCCGGGGCGCACATCGTTAGGATGCCCATTGCGCGGCAAGATGCCGAGCGATCCACAGAAGACCAGCGGATTAGCGGTATAACCGCGATCATAGAGGACTGCTCCATTGACCGTTGGAATACCCATCTTGTTGCCATAATCCTCAATGCCATGCACCACACCACTCTCGACCCGTCGCGGATGCAGCACGCCCGCCGGTAAATCGCTGTAGGGCATGTCGGTTGGCCCAAAACACAAGATGTCGGTGTTGGCAATGGGGCGGGCACTGACGCCCAATATGTCGCGCACGACGCCGCCGATCCCAGTGTTGGCTCCGCCAAAGGGCTCCAGCGCAGAGGGATGATTGTGGGTCTCGACTTTGAAGGCGAGGTCCCAACGGTCGTCAAACTCCATGATGCCGGCGTTATCGACAAAGGCTGAGCGCACCCAGCGCTTGTTAATTCTTTCCGTTGCCGCCCGGATGTAGCTGTCGAGCAGGCCGTAAATAGTCTGCTCACTGGGGGCGGCGTCGCCTGCTTCGCCTGGCAGCGGTCCGCTGTACTGGATGGTTGCTTTGAAGGTCTTATGGACGCAGTGCTCGCTCCAGGTTTGGGCCAGGGTCTCTAATTCGGCGTCGCTAGGATCGCGCCCCTCTTGTTGATAGTAGGCTCGAATGGCCCACAACTCTTCATCATCGAGTGCTAAACGACGTTCAGCGTTGATCTCGGCCAGGCGGGCGTCATCGGCCTCACGAATAGGGATGATTTCGACGGTGTTGTCTGGTTCTCGAGCAGGTGTGAAGGGAGGCGATATAACGCCATCGATGTGAAAGCGTTCGATGACCGGGTTGGCGAAGACCTTTGACGCGCAAGTGATCAACTCGTCTGGGTTGGGCATGCCGTTGATCAGGTAGCGCTGGCCGGTGGCAGCCCGGTCTAATTCGATCCCGATGTGGCGGGCTGCCCAAATCAGGCTATCGGCTGCCGGGTCCGTTACGCCAGGCAAGCGAGTGACCTCGACCAGGTGATCGGCCTGGCTTGAGAAGAAAGCCTCATCAGCAGCCACGACGTTGGCGACCTCAGTCACAGGGTCAGCTAACAGGGTGTCTGCAAGCCGCTGGAGTTGCGCATCGTTCAGAGAGCCTTCAACGAAGTAGAGTTTTTCGACCCGGCAAGCACTGATTGACCAGATGTCGAGTTGTTGAATCGTGTTAAGCAGGACGCGTTCGTCTGCTAGCGGCTTGGTGTGAGGCCTCTGCACCTCAATGCGATAGGACTGTCCCATAGGTTAACCCCAGTTACCCCCCACAATATTGAAGTCCAAGGCAAGTCTAGCCGATGTGATGTCAAAACGCTAAAGCGTTATTTTCCTGTAACTGTTGGCAGGGGGTGGGTGGTTGTCGGCTCCGCGATCAAACTGCTGCGAGAGGAGGGCAGCCGAAGAGCGATCCACATCGATAGTAGGGTGACCAACAGGGCAAAGCTGAACAATCCAGCATAGGAGGTGACTTCGAGGATCCACCCTCCGAGGGTGGGGCCAAGCATCCCGATAGCGCCCAGGGTGCCCGCCGTACCCATATAGATCGGGATCTGGTTGGCCGGGGCGATGTCCAGTGTGTAGACCGTATAACCCAAGATGCGCACATTATCGCCAACAGCCGTGCAGACGTAGATCCACACGAGCAGTGCGGTGACGAGGGTGCCGCTGCCAAGGCCCAAGAGGACGACCATGAGCATCAAGGCATGTCCGCTGAGCGCCAACAGCGTGCCAATGAAGATGACGCGGTGTGTCCCGAGGCGGTCACCCAGCCTGCCCAACAAGAAACTTGAAGCCATCATGCCGAGCGTTTGCGCCAATACGAACAGGCTGATGGTGGCGTCTGGCATGTTCAATTCGATTGTCGCGTAGGTGACATAGAACGGGTAGGACATCATGCTCAAAAAGAAAATGATGCGGCCCAAGGTGGAACTGCTGAAGCGCTTATCGTCACGCCAAAGGCGTAGCAAGTGGGGCAGGAAGCCCCGCCAGGGAACCGTGATGCTGCTCTGCTGACCCTCTGGTGCCGGGACTTCCCGGATGCGGGTTGTCGACAACGCAGAGATCATCATGGATATGCCGGCCAGGCCGAACAGAGCCCCATAATTGTAAGGGAATTCGATCTGTGCAAGGATGATGCCGATCAACCCAGAGACCAGCACGATGCCACCGCTGCGCAGCATCAGCCAGGTTCCGATGAAGCCGCTCCGTTTTTCGGTCGAGAAGGCTTTGCCGAGTAGATCGAGCCAGGCCATGGCGGCGAAGGCGTCACCGCCGAAGAACACAACCAGTAAGCCAATAAGGGCTACCAGGATCAGCCAAGGAGCGCTGCCACCAACGACAAAGACCAACACCGCGAAAAGGATAATCAATGGGCGGATGGTGAAAATCACACCCAGCAAGACAGGTTTCTTGCGCTCTGCACGCGAGACGATGTTGCCCGCAAAGACCTGCGGTAAATTCCAGGCGACATGCACAATGGCGACCATCGAACCGACCAGAATGGGGGGCGCACCGAGGCGGGCGGCAAAGGCTGGGATGATCGTGTTGATATTCATAAAGCCCGCGATGGCCATCCCGAAGAAGAAGATGGCGATCCCGAAGGCCCAGAAATTGTGCTTCCCGTCGTCGGCTGTCATGGCGCTTCATCCAATAAAGTGGCGTAAGTTTGGCGCAGTTGCCGGGCGGCTTTCGCCCAGGTAAAGCGTTTGGCCTGGGCAAATCCACGTTCAATCAGCGTCGTGCGAAGTGTCTCACGATCGAGGAGTTGTGTCAAGGCGTCGGCCAACGCATCCACTGAAGTCGGATCAACCAGTAAGGCAGCATCACCGGCTACCTCCGGCATGGACGAGACATTGGCGGTTAGGACGGGGGTGCCGCAGGCCATCGCCTCCAGGATGGGTAGGCCAAAGCCCTCGTAGAGTGACGGGAATGCCAAAATCTCGGCTGCGCTGTAGAGAGAGGGTAGATCCTCATCGGGCACGAAGCCCAGGAACTGCACCCGCTGGCCGAGCTTCAACGCATCAATGCGACGATAGAGATCATCTTCCAGCCAGCCCTTACCACCTGCAATCACCAGTTTTACGTCTGGGTCAGCTTGAGCTGCAACTGCTTCGGCCAGTCGAGCGTAGTTCTTGCGCGGCTGCACCGTCCCAACGGCCAACACAAAGCGTGCCTCACCAATCTGATAGCGTTGGCGTAGCGCCGACAGGTGGTCAGGGTCTGTGATCGGGCTAAAGCGTGGATCAACGCCGCTATACAGTACGCTGATTTTAGTGGGAGCCGTACCGTACTCTGCTATGACATCCTGACGGGTAGCTTCGGAGTCCGCCAATACATGATGGGCGCGAGCAATCGAGCGAGGCACCACGTTATTCAAGAAGCGCCGTAGGCTAGGCGCAGCCGACTCGGGGGCCTGGATGAAGGAAAGATAGT
>JAADYZ010000126.1 GCA_010092775.1 Chloroflexota bacterium | reverse complement strand
GCTTCGTCCTCAACCTGAACAGAGAGGGTCACCGTTTGCTCGCCGCATTCGAACAGCTCAAATGTCAGGCTGTTGATGCTTCCTTGAACTGTTACCTCGAAGCTGTTAAAGGTCCCAACGACGGATTCGAAGCGCAAGAACTGTACATCCTGCTCGACGTCGATCCAACTGAGTTGTCCACCAGCACCGTCAGGTCCGACGGTTTGGGGCGGATCAATCGCAGTAATCACCGGGATACTGCTGGGTTCTGGCGTCGGCGGAATCTGATCGACAAAAGGAATCTGGGTCAGGGCCGTGTTGAAATTCACTTCAGTCGTGCGTACCCATGCGTCGGCGTTATCGCGGCGAACAAAGGCCCAGCGTAAATCTGGCGTAATTCCGTAGACAGGAAGTTCGGCACCTGAGTTTTCTACGCCCAGAACGGCGTAGACGTAACTCGGACCCTCTCGCAGTTGCACGCGTCCCGCACTCACTTCACCTGTTGTAACGGGTGGAGGAGTGGACGTGGCGGTCGGAGCAGGCGTATTGGTCGCGATGGGCGGATCTGTGAGTTCGACCACGATGCTCTCAGTAGGGGTAGGAAGATCAGGCTGTGTCGCCGCCTCCGGTGTAGCCGGATCGAGCGAAAACAGGCCCGTGAGCGTCAAGAAAACCATCGTAATGGGCGTCACCAGGGCGAAGGTGATCATGGCAAAGCCCACTGCCCCGGTCAGGAAGATGTTTAGGGGCCGGTCCGACTGGCGGACGATCTGAAATGGCCCCACCCCAAAACGACCACTTGTCGCTACAACCACAATTGCAGCGCCAAACAGAGCGATTCCGACTAGGCAAATGGATGGTAGGATGACAAACAAGACATTGGATTCCATCAAGTCTGGCTCGATCTGTGTGTAGTTGCGAACAGCGTCCCTATTATACTGAGCGAGGCACACAATGGAAAAGGGCCGGGCTGAAGCCCGACCCTGACGCTTGGACAGATCAGACCGTCAATTGATCTAGGTGATTGCAGTAATGAGCAGCACAAGGACTAAAATCAATACGATCGTCACACCGACTGCAATCATCTGATAGACCAGACGCATCCCATCAGCGCTAATCTCGTTCTGTTGTTCGAGATTGACAGCCACCGTTTCGACCAATTCGGCAATGGGATTGGAGGGGGCACCCTTTTTCATATGATAGCTTCTCTCTGTAATATGATCTTATGAATGATTCCTAGACGCTAGTATACCATGTTTAACTTGGATTTAAAGTCCTCCGCTTGCGTAATTGCGGAATAGCAGGGAAATGGTCTGGGTGGCCTAGTCTCGGTGTCTAGAATCAACTCGGCCAGTCGACAGGCGAAGCAGCGACTGGCCGATGGTTAGGGGTGATTGACTAGCGGATAGCGCGTTCAGTCTCCGCGTCGAAGAGGTGCAGGTTATCCAGGTTGAAGGCCATCGACATGCTGTTGCCAACCGCTGCGCTGGTGCGGGGGTCAACACGCGCGATGAAGTCGTGGTTGCCGGATTTCAAATAGAGGAAGACCTCGTTACCCATCAACTCAGTCACGTCTACGACGGCTTCGACCGGCGAGGGATTTACGCCAGGAGGAACGTACTCGGGGTCGTGAATGTCTTCAGGGCGAATGCCGAGCACGATGCGGCGACCCGTTTCCTGTGACCAAACGTCCTTCTTCGCTTGAGGCACCGGCAAAATGAACGCACCGGTATCGACAAGCAACTCGCCGTCTTGCGAAACCAGGGTTGCATCGAAGAAGTTCATTGACGGGCTACCAATGAAGCCGCCCACAAAAACGTTCAGCGGATAGTCGTAGAGGTTTTGCGGCGTATCAATCTGCTGCAGGATGCCATCACGAAGCACCGCAATGCGGCTGCCCATCGTCATCGCCTCGACCTGATCATGGGTCACATAGATGAAGGTTGTCTCTAGGCGCTGGTGTAGGCGTTGAATGAGCGCACGAGCCTCAACCCGCAGCTTAGCGTCCAAATTGGACAGCGGCTCGTCCATCAGGAAGACGGCTGGCTCGCGGACAATCGCGCGCCCAACGGCGACACGCTGGCGCTGACCACCGGAGAGCGCCTTGGGCTTGCGCTCCAATAGATGTTCGATACCCAGGTCGCGGGCGGCCTCACGGACGCGCCCATCGATAGTATCTTTGGGTGTTTTGCGTAGACGCAAGCCAAAGGCCATATTGTCGTACACAGTCATATGCGGATACAAGGCGTAGGATTGGAAAACCATCGCGATGTCGCGATCTTTGGGGGGCACGTCGTTAACACGACGGTCACCGATAATGATGTCGCCGTCCGACACCTCTTCGAGGCCTGCCAGCATACGCAGTGAGGTACTCTTGCCGCAGCCTGAAGGCCCAACAAACACAAGAAATTCCTTGTCGTAGATCTCAATGTTGAGATCGTTCACAGCCACCACATCTCCCCAACGTTTGGTAACGTGGTCATACGTGACGCTTGCCATCGTTCCTCCTTTTATAGGCCCCTTTGTGGTGTGAAATGGACTGGACTGATGGTGATTGGCAATTAGCTGAAAGCGGCGCGGAGAACGCAGAAGTGCAATCAGTTTATAATTGGCGGAAGCCTGCCAACTCCGAGTAGTATAGTACGAAAGTATCGATTTTCGCAAGTGAGATTGAGGCTTGCTAAGAGGTCCATTTTGTCGCTGTCACACTGGTTGGGCGCAGCCCTTCGCATCGCTTTGATCGGCATCGGATTGGTCGGCCTCGGCGTCAGCGCCCGCCCGCTCGAACTGGTGCAGGCTTTCGATGACGTTACCGCCGCGACCGAGAGCAACGCGTTTGAGCGGGTGGCAGACAGCTATATGGTGATCCACCGCCATCTGCCCTGGGACATTGATTATCTTTCGCTTGCCGCCGAGGCGGATCTCAAGGCGGGCAACTACATACGGGCAGAACAGCATTTGCTGGTGGTAGCGGAGCGGCGAGAACTAACCCCTCTGGAAATCGCCTGGCTGGGGTCCATCTATGCAGGTCAAGGACGTCAGCAAGAAGCCGTTGCAGCCTGGGAAAGTGCCCGTGCGCTAGGCATTTTGGACGCAGGAGCCTTGCTGAGCGTGGCGGACTTCTATCTGGCTCGGCAGGACTGGCAGCGAGCACGGAATGTCCTGGAAGCGGCAGTGATTGTTATCCAGGACGACGATCAACTCTACTATCGTCTGGGTTTGCTGCAAGCTCTGGATGATCCGGAGGAAGCCGAGCTGTCATTGGCACTCGCCGTCTCGCTCAACGAAGACCGTGCCATTCCGCTGGCCCGCCTGCGCGCAGTGATCGGTGAACGCAATCAAGTAGACCTGGACGAGTGGTTCACGATTCTGGGTGAGACCTATCTTGATATGGATGAGCTGCTGCTGGCTCGTACCGCGCTCAGCCGGGCAGTGGCTTACAATCCGGCCTATGCGACCCCGCTGGCCTATCTATCCTATGTGTATGCCAGCCTGGGTGAGCCTGCCCTAGGTGCGGCTCAGCAGGCCTATTCATTGAATCCGGACAGCCCGGTGGTGAACTTCATCATTGGCCTCACCTGGAAACGATTGGGCCAGCAGCGCGAGGCGCGCCACGCATTCGAGCGAGCCTACGATCTGAACCCACTTGATCCAGCATTTGCAGTCGAGATCGCATCCACCTGGCGGGCGGATAATCAACACGAGGCAGCCGAGGCCTGGATGCTCGAAGCCGTGCGCCTTGCCCCCGAAGACCTACGTTGGCAGATTCTGCTGGTGCAATTCTATATGGATGAAGCCTATAAGGTGGAGGAGGAGGGCCTCCCGCTGGCCCTATCTTTAGTCGAGCGACTACCGGACAATGCGACGGTGCGCGACGCCCTGGGATTGGGCTATTTTCATCTTGGTCTATACGATCTCGCCTTGGAGGAATTCGATGTCGCCATCGAACTCGATCCAACCCTGGCACGGGCCTATCTCAACCGAGGATCGACCCTGGAATTCCTGGGCGATTTACAAGGCGCTCGAATCGACTATGAGCGCGCCGTGGAACTTGACCCGGCATCACCCATCGGGGAACGGGCAGAACGCGCGCTGGCTTTTCTTGGGACGAACGGTGAGAACTAGGGATGCCGAGACAGGGTGGTTCTGGGTCTCGCCGCTGGCTGCCGGTCCTGATCGGGGCTCTGCTGCTGGTCGGTACAATTATCGTGGGCCTATTGTCCTTCCAAGCCAACTTGATTGTCACGGAGATACAAGCAGCGCGTGATCTTGATAGCGGTTTTCGCCCGGTCGAGCCGACTGATCAGTTTACCCCGGCGGAATCCTTTGCCGTCTCTGTGCGGTTGCAGAACTACCGAACGGGCGATCAGATTGTGGCGCGTTGGCGCTACGGCGCTGAGGTAATTGAACAAACCGCGCTGCTTGCCGATGGCATTGGAGCGGGTTACGCGGGTTTCCGTCTAGACAACGCGAATCCCTGGCCGCTGGGTCGCTACAGCGTTGAAATCGTGCAGGTCTTCGCCAATGGAGAAGAGCGTCAGCTAGGCGTCACCAGCTTTGAGGTGGTTGGGGAATAGCTTCTCAGCCAGTGATTGAAGGCGATACACGCCCACATAGTCTAGGCCGTGTCACTGGGCAAGGGTGAGAAGAACCAGATTTTCACACCATTGGGATCAACCAATCCGAAGGAGCGATCCCCCCAGGGGTTGTCTTGCGGCGCACGAGCGATCTCAACACCGTGCTGCTCCAGTTCGGCATGCCAAGCGTCAACGTCCTCTACCTCGATGCTCAGTTCTAGGCCAGAGACCGGGGTTGGACAGGGGTCTACACCATACAACTCGATCGCGATACTGGGGCTGGCCGCCAGGATCATGCCTTGGCGTTTCGGATTCTCATACTCTGACATCATCTTCATGCCAAGCTGCTTGGTGTAGAAGTCGACACTGGCTTCATAGTGCTGGGTGTGTAGGATTACAATGATACGATCTGCTTGCATAGAATAGCTTAGTCGTCCTTTCAACTTGCCTTGAGTCTAGCGGGTCGTTCAAGCCCCTTCAATCCGCTAATTCGGGTGATGTCACCCTCGCCAAGCGCACCCCCTTTTGCTAGACTTGTGGCACTATGAGCAATAAGCCTAACCCTGTTTCATTGCAACGTGACGCTAAGCGGCCCCGCCGTTCTGGGCGTGGATCACTGATCATTATCGCTGTGGTCGTGATTGTGCTGCTCCTTATAGGAGGCGGCATCTATTTGTTCCTGTTTGGCGATCGCGTGAGCGAAGCACTTGAACCCGAACCGACGCTTCCACCTGCCGCAGAAGTCGAAGGGCAAAGCGACGACGGCATTCTATATGAGGCTGATTTTGACGATGATAG
>JAADYZ010000125.1 GCA_010092775.1 Chloroflexota bacterium | reverse complement strand
GGTTGGCCCTTCGCCTGAGCGCCGTGCGTGAGCAGGTCAACGCCTTTTTAGATAACGTCAACAGCGGCGACGACGCCTCCGCCGAAGAGTCTTCAGAGGACGAATAAGCAGCATGTATGAGACCCTGCGCCGCCGTTTGGGTTGTGCCAGCTTTGCGCTGGCGATGGTCACCAGTGTGATCGTGTGCCACCTGACCTTCCTGTTTATGGGCATCGATACGCCGCTGTTCCGGGTGGATCGCGCTTACTTCACGGAGCAGGCCCGCATTCAATATCAAGAGCGCAGCACGATCCGTCCGCCGCGAGGCGAAATCTACGATCGCAACGGGGTACTACTGGCAACCAACAGCATTCAATACGAGATTGGCGTCTCGCCCAACCTGGTTTACGATCTAGACTACACCGCTGAAGCGCTGTCTGAGGTGATCGGCATCTCGCGAGATGAGCTACTCAGCGAGATGAACCCGCCCGATGGCAGCACACCCTTATACTTGCAGTTGGTCAGTCCGGCACCGGCCTCGATGGGGCAGGCTATTCTGGCCCTCGATTTAGATGGCGTTGTGGTGACGCCGCAGCCGCGCCGCTTCTATCCGCATGAAGACCTCGCGGCGCACATCCTCGGATTCGTCAGTTTTGAGGATGTCGGCTATTACGGCGTTGAAGGCTATTATGATGATGATTTGCGTGGGCAGCTCACCTCGGATGACCAGAGCCGCATCCCCTTTGAGGCGCGTGGCGCCGGTGAATGGGAATCTGGCGCGACGCTCTTCCTGACGATCAGCAGCGAGATTCAGCATTTGGCGGAGGAAAGCTTGCGCCAGGCCATTGCTGACACGGGGGCGACGCGCGGCACCATCCTGGTGATGGACCCCAAGACCGGCGAAATCCTGGCGATGGCGAACGAGCCAGCTTTCAACCCCAATCGTTTCTACGCTCAAGACGAGTCGCTCTTTGGCAATCCGGCGATCAGCAACCAATACGAGCCGGGCAGCACCTTCAAAATCCTGACGATGGCCATCGCCTTGGAGAACGGCGTCGTCCAGCCAGACAGCACTTACAACGATCAGGGCGTGCTGGAGGTCGGTGGCTTCTCGGTGCGCAACTGGGATCGGGAAGCGCACGGCGTCACCACCATGACCGACCTGCTGGGCCAGTCACTTAACGTCGGCGCGGCCACACTGAGCCTGGGATTGGGGCCCAACCGCTTCTACGATGGCCTGGCGGCGTTCGGCATCGGTGAACGCACGGGGATCAACCTGCAAGGCGAGGCGCGCGGCGAGATGCGCCGCCCCGGCAATGCTAATTGGTTCGAGTCGGACTTGGCGACCAATTCCTATGGGCAGGGCATCGCAGTGACACCGCTGCAATTGGTGGCCGCGGTCAGTGCAGTGGCCAATGCCGGCCGCTTGATGAACCCCTACATCATTGCTCGCGAAGAACGGGCAGACGGCACAAGCACCCAGTTTGAGCCAACCGTGATTGGCCGGGCGATCTCGACCGAAACGGCGCGCGACTTAAGCCGCATGCTGGCCACAGCGCTAGAGCGCGAAGCCTCAACGGCGCTGGTGCCAGGTTACACCTTTGCTGGCAAGACCGGGACTGCTCAGATTCCGATTCCCGGCTCTGGCTATGATGAGGAACGGACCATCACCAGTTTCATCGGCTATGGCCCGATTGACGATCCGCAGTTCGTCGTCTTGATCAAGCTAGACAGCCCGACCTCATCGATCTGGGGATCGCAAACCGCAGCGCCAGCCTTCAACTATTTCGCGTCGAGGCTGGTGGTGCTGATGGAAATCCCACCGGATGCGGTGCGCTTATCGATCAACCAGTGAGCCGATAGCTGCGTCGCTCCATGTTCTGAGCCGCCACCGCCTCGATCTCCAACAGCCATTGTGATTCGAGAGTCTGGGCCATGATGACGGTCAGAGCGGGCTGCACGCCAGACAAGACCTCCTGGCGGATGCGGCTGTTGGCCTCAACCTGATCTGGGTGGGTGAGGTAGGTGCGCACCTGCACCAGATCGCTCAGCTCCATCCCAGCGGAACGCAGCACCGCCTCGATATTGCGCCAGACCAGCCGGCATTGCGCTTCGAAACCATCTGGCACCTCAGCCCCGACCGACTCTGGAATCTGACCACTGATGAACAAGTAGCGTGCATTGGGGCGCACCTCGAGGCCCTGCGCATAGCCGCCAATAGGGGCGGGCGCATCATCGGGATTGTGCGTCTGGTGGGGCATATGACCCTCCTGGAAACAAAAAGGGCGTTCGTCATGAACACCCTTGCAAAGTCATCTCGTTGCAGAGAGCCCTGTCTAGTCGGCTGCCGCCGCTTGCTTGGGCGTGCTCTCCGTCTTGTTTGGTGTGGCGTCGGTCTTGCTGGCCGTCGGCTCAGTCTTGCTGGCGCTGGCACCCGCCTCACTCGACTTGCCGTTTCCATTGCTAGCCGTCGTGCTAGCAGGGTTAGTGCCACGCGTGTCAGTCACGTAGAAGCCGCTGCCCTTAAACACCACCCCCACTGGGGTGATCACACGGCGGACTGTTCCCGCGCTGCCGCACTGGCACACTGTCAACGGGTCTTCACTGAAGCTCTGGCGCTTCTCAAACCGATCACCGCACTGCGAACATTCATAAGTATAAACAGGCATTCTCTGGGTTCTCCTACTGACCGCATCGCTGGAATCAGTATCACCTTGGGTAGACGCCCTCTTCTCCACTCAACTCGCCCACCCAAACTGATAGCTCATCTGTTTATAGCATGGGAAGATAAGAATTTCATCAAAATCAGCCGATTCTTTTGGGGTCTGCTCAGGGCAATCGGGATACACCCAGGAAAGAAGACTGATGAAGAGGATATGCTTTATGGTGCGCGAAGCCAAAACACGGCTCGGCGCAGCGGAGCACCTTCAGGGCGAGCAGACCACTCAGCCCAGCATCTTGATTGACGGGTGGGAAGCTACCGGCCAACAGAGTCCTTCGGGGCACCGGTGTTGGGCGGACTGAGCATCGACCTCAACACTGCATTCAGGCCCACGGCGGCTGATGGTGTTACCCCTGCGTGCTGGTAAGGTGGCTTAAATACTATCTCGACTACGGCCAGCCAGAAGATGCATTGCCCGCCCCAAGAATATGCGCTCTGATGAACTACCAGGTGATGTGCATCACCTGAGTGTACTCATCAGCAAGTTTACGCTCCACGTAGACATTACTGTCTTCGGGGGCAAGGCGATGGGCGAGCGACCAGAATGTGCCGTATGGTACATCCGGTGGAAAGGGTG
>JAADYZ010000124.1 GCA_010092775.1 Chloroflexota bacterium | reverse complement strand
AGATGTGTATAAGAGACAGCGTAGAAATCGCCGCTGACCTGTCGGGCTGCACGCCAGGCGGCACACAGCTCCCAGCCGGGCGGCTGGGGGGGATTGGCCGGGATGAAGCTGGCCTGGATGCGACGAGCGACGCCCAATTCTTGTTCTAGGCGCTCTCGTTCGGACGCGCTGGCCTGTAGTACCGCCGTCTCCAGGGCCGTTGCCGTGTGATGGGCGATCCCGTTGAGGATGTTTGCCAAGTGCGGATCACCCGCGCGCCAGGACAGATTGTCATCAACAATCATCAGGCCAACGATGGTTCTGCGCGCTTGGAGTGGGATCGCCATAATGGCGTCGGCGCCGAAGAGCCGATCGAGCGGTTCGGGGATGGAGAGTTGATGGCCCTTCCCTGCCCCAAGAGGAATGTCTGCCACCGTCAACAAATCAAGGTAAGGATAGCTGTCAGCACTCAGCGGGGTTTCCTGAAGGCGGGCCAGCTCCACGTGGGACAGCCCGAAGTGGCCACCTACAGCAAACTGCCGCGACGGCTCAATCCAGCGTAAGATCAGGCAGTGGCGAACACCCGCCAGCAGGGAGGTCAGCCGCGCGATATTCTCAAGCATCTCTGCGATGCTGACCGGATGGCTAACCGTCTCAGCTACCCGAAGAAGCGCTGTGGTAACCCAGGCTTCAGCCTGTTGATCTTCATAGAGCCGCGCATTCTGAATCCCGACAGCGGCCTGCCCGGCGAAGGCAGAGATAATCTCCGTGTCATCGAGATTGTAGTAACTGGGGTTGTCATGCTCCACGATTAGATAGCCAAGCTTGCCTTCATTGGCCGTTAGCGGGACCGATATCCAGGTGTCATCGGGTGGGAAGGCGAACATCTCGTGATACATCCGGTTCAGGGCTGCCTCAATGGACTCGCCTGCACGAACCTCCAAATTGGAGACATCAATGCGCTGGCCGTGTGCCTTATCGAAGCGACTACCCGCTGTCGCGACTACTTCCAGCGAAGTCTGATTGCGGTTGTACAGCAAGACGGCCGCGGAGTCCAGGTCAACCACTTCGGACAGGCCGTTTAGGATACTGAGCAGGACGGTGTCGAGATCGAGTTCTGAGACCAGGGTACCTCCGATGACCCGCAGTGTGTCAGCCAATCGACGGCGACGCCGCTCGTTGACGTAGAGTGTGGCGTTACGCAGGGCGACGGCAACCGAGTCGGCGAGGGACTGCATGAGGGTGAGGTCTTCTTGAGAGAAGGCGGAAACGGCTTCGCTTTGAATGTCCAGAACGCCGATCACCCGACCACCCAATTTGATGGGAACAGCAAGCTCGGACCGCGAATCGTCTAATCCAGGGCCAACGCGATACAGAGCAGACTCTGTAACATCCCCCTCCAGGACAGGCATCCCCGTGCGGCCCACCTGGGCGATCAGACCGATCGAGTCGTTGATGTTGTAAGCCAAGCCTTCAATGAGCCAGCGGACACCGGTAGGCCCGACCCCTGTCGTCAGCACGAGGCGATTGCCAGAGCGTAGAAAAACCCTCACCCGATCGTAGTCGAAATTGTCGGCAATCAGCTCGACCACCTCGTCGATCAGATCGTCCGGTTCCAAGACAGAAATCACGACCTGGCTGACCTGCATGAGCGCTTCCAGCCGTTGGCGCAGACGGCGTTCCACACTGTAGGTTCTGGCTTGCTGAATGGCGAGCGCAACTTGTGACGCCAGCGCTTCGAGCAAACGGACGTCTTCAGGGCCAAAGGCGTCTCGTTGCTCACTCTGCACATCTAAAACTCCGAGCACCTGGCCTTCATGGATCAGAGGCAGCGAGACTTCGCTGTTGGTAGCAGGCAGCGCGATGTAATGCTCATAGCGCGGATCGTCGGTCACGCGATTGGCGAGGGCGGTTTGGCCCTGGCTGGCGGCCCAGCCAATCATGCCGCGTCCGCCCTCAGCATCATAGTCAGCCAGTTTGTCGTCTGTGCTGGCGGCGGTCCGCAATCGATTGTTGGCATATAAAACGATGCTCACGCAGTAGTAGCCGAAGGCTTCTTGAATGCGTTTGACCAACTGCTGAAACAGGTCGGGTAGAAACTGAATCGTCTCAACCTGGCCAACCACTTGAATCAGCAGATTGAGCTGTTCGGCGCGGTACTGTGTCCGCTCCAAAAGCTGGGCGTTGCGCAGAAACCAAGCGACTTGATTGGCAAGGGCGGTGAGGAAACGTTGATGCTCCTCAGTGAATAGGTTGGGGGCCTCGCCCTGCACCGCGATCACACCGATTGTGTCGTTTTCGGCAATCATGGGCACGAATAGTGCCGACTTCGGTGGGTTCTCCGTTTCGCTGACCGGTTGGGCTGGCAGGCTCTCGGTTTCGGTCTCAAAGTCGTGGACGAGAAGCGGCGTACCGGTTTCTCTTACCCAGCCGACCAGACCATCGCGCCCGCCCCGAGGAAAGCGCCGACCGGGCAAACGGCTACCGTCACGCATCCATAGCTTGATGTCGTATGCATCGTCTACAAACAGGCCAAGCTGGAAGGCATCGCCCGGAATGCTGCGGCGGGCTTGCTCATAGACGAACTCACTCAGTTGGTCGACACTCAGATGGGATCGCAGCAAGCGGTTGGAAACGTCGTTGAGTTGCTGCAGACGTTCGGCTTCTGCTTTGGCTTCCTGGCGGCCCTTCTTGGCACCCAGTCGGAAACCGATGAAGCCAACCACCATGAGGCTCAGGACCAGGGCAATCGCGACGAAAGTAGGGCTCACCGACGTCTCACCCTTTGGCAGTGG
>JAADYZ010000123.1 GCA_010092775.1 Chloroflexota bacterium | reverse complement strand
GTGATGCTGTTGCCGGTGCTCGACACGCCGTCGATGTTGAGTGCAGTGAGTCCAGTGGAGTCCTGGAGGTCCAGGATCTCAGGGTCCGGCGAGAGAAAATCGACATTGATCGTCTCGATACCGTTCAGCGTCGGCGTGATCACCACCGCACCGGTATCGGCATTCGCCACGAAGTCGAAATTGAGGGTCGGATTGGTGCCCTCGCCCGTCAGAACATCTTCGTCGTCCAGGGTCGGCACCTGGTCCGTGCCGCCCGGCGTGAAGCCCGGCGGCGCATTGAAGATGTTGGCTGTCGCGATGTCCGTGCCCGCAGTCAGCGTATTGGTTTGCCTGGTGAGTATCTGCGCCATATCAAATACTTAGACTGCCTTCCGGCGTGGTGGGTGGGTGTTTCCTCACCACTTACCCACCTCAAGGAGCCATATTTTCAGTCGGATAGGCGCTTTTTCGCGCCTTTTCAAAAGGTTAGCTATATATCATTTCCAATAAGAGCGAAAAAGCAGCGTTCCGTACTCACCAACTTCCCACCACGTCTTTAGCCTGAAGAGATGGCCCTTGTTTCAACTGGAAGGGGCATTGCTGTGCGGCTTAACCACAACGCCCACGGTGCCATCAGGCTGACTGATGAACTCGATGCCAGCGGCCGACAGTGCGGCCAGGACCTTGCTTACCGTTGATGTGCGCGTATCACTGATCCCCTGCTCCAACCGCAAGAGGGCGGATACGGAGACGGCGGCGGCCTTGGCAAGGTCGTCACGTGACCATTCCAAAAGGGCACGTGCGGCTCGGATTTGACGTCCCTCGATCAAAACACGACCTCTTGCGCGGGGGAGGCGTTTCACGCTTTTCACGCCGACAAAGGCAGTTTTTGCGTCTGTTCGTACGCATAATAGGGTAAGTTGGGTGGCCAAACCAAGGGGGTTTTACCATGCCGACTCAATTGCTCACCGCTGAGTTTCTCGCCACCATCGCCGGTGCGCCCCAGACCAGTGCGGTCAACTACTTCGATGCCGAGATCAAGGGGTTTCTCCTGGAGCACCGGGCGGGAGGCGGCGCAACCTACTATTTTCGCTATCGGGATCCTCAAAGACGTGTGCGCCAAATCCGGATCGGCAGGGTAGAGGAGATCGACCTCGGGGACGCCCGGGCCAAGGCGTATGCGTTCAAGAAGATGGTGGCCGAAGGCGGCGACCCTCATGTGGAGGGGCATCGCCTGCGTGACATACCGAACTTTGCGGCATTTATTGAGGAGCGTTATTTACCGTATGCCAAGACACGTAAACGCAGTTGGGAGACCGACGAGAGTCTTTTGCGCAACCATTTAGTGCCACGTTTTGGAGAATATCGTCTGAACCGGATCACCCGAGGGGATATTATTACGATGCATCATGCGGCCAAGGAAGCCGGCTATGCCGCCGGAACAGCCAATCGTTGGCTGGTCTTGATGCGTTTTGTATTCAACTGTGCGATCCGGTGGGACGTATTGCCGGTGGGTAGCAATCCGACGAGTGGGGTTTCGCTGTTCGAGGATAACGGGGCGCGGGAGCGGTACCTGACGCCGCAAGAAATTCAAAGGCTTTTCTCGGAGCTGGAGCGCAATCCGAACAAGCAGGTGGGGCAGGTAATCCAACTCCTCCTCTATACTGGGGCGCGGAAGCGTGAAGTTCTCGATGCTCGGTGGGAGTTCGTGGATTTTGAGCGACGCCTGCTGACCGTCCCCCTTTCGAAGTCAGGTAAACCGCGCCACATTCCGCTGTCGGATGCGGCGATTAAGCTATTGAAGAATTTGCCACGCGCGAGCGGTATTCCTTGGGTTTTCTTCAACCCGAAGACGGGCAAGCCGCCGGTTTCGATTTTCCATGCCTGGGATACGATCCGCAAGCGGGTTGGGCTGGGCGAGGTACGGCTTCACGATCTGCGCCATTCTTTTGCCAGCGTGCTGGTCAATCAGGGATGCTCGCTGTATGAGGTGCAGAGATTGCTGGGCCATGCCGATACCAAGACCACGATGCGTTATGCGCATCTGTCGCCACAAGCTTTGGTTGACGCGGCAAATGTGGTCGGTGCTGTGGTTGAGCGGGCCGTCGCCCAGCCTGCGGTGTGATCAATGCCGCAGAGCGGGGTCAAACACCGCGTCCAGCGAGGGCGCGGTGGCTGCCTGTTTGATCAACCGGTGCACCTCGTCGCTGCTCATCGTGGCGATCTGGGCCCGTTGTTGTGGCGACACGGCACCAAAACGGGCCTCCAGAACGTCCAAGAACCCTTCCGCCAACCCCTCGAGCTTGCCTTCCGCCAACCCCTCGAGCTTGCCTTCCGCCAACCCCTCGAGCTTGCCTTCCGCCAACCCCTCGAGCTTGCCTTCGTTCTTTCCCTGCTTCAACCATTCCTGTGCGATGGTCGGCATCAGTTCCTCCTCCCGGCCGGGCTTTGCGGCGGACAACGCCTGGGTCAAGGCGTCCTGGGTGGCATGATTATAAACGGTGACGATGTAAACCAGCACCTGAAGTTCCAAGGGGTCGCCATTGGGCAGATCCTTCAGGATGGCCGCCAGAGCCTCGACCCCGACCCCGTCTACGAAGGCAAATTTGAGGGCACCCAGGACGGCCCGCAAGGGCGGATAGGATGACAACTGCTCGTAGGCGATGGGCTGGAGGTTATGCAGAATATACCGGAACTCTCGAGTCTGGTCAGCCATTTCATCATCGGCATCAATGCAGTCAATGATCGAGTTGGGTACCTCCCATTTTTCTTTACCGTGGTAGAATACAAGCGGAATAATCGGAGGGAGGGCGCGGAGCTTTTGGGCGTCTTGTCCGGCGTGGCGCTTCCATATCCGGACCATATAACCCAGGAGCTGCAAGGGCGTGCTGGCATCCGGATGGCTCTTGTGCTCCAAGAGGGCATAGATCAACGCCAAACGGCCGTTGCGGAGCCGGGCTTCGAACAAGCGGTCACTCTGACTGCCGCGCAGCTCTTCATCGATGAAGGTACCATCGACCAGGGCCGGCGGCTCATCCGTCAGCAAGTTGGCAATTTTGACAGGCAGATACTCGCGGATCAGGGTCTCGGCCCGTTTGGGGTCTTCGAGTAGGGCCCGGAACAAGGCATCATGGGGGTTGGCAAGGGCCATCGTCTCTCGGGTTCGGCGACCAGGGGGCAACGCCCAGATAAGGCCACGCAGATTACGCTGGAATGGCCGCCGGGTCACGGGGTCTGGCGGCGTGGCAGCTGGTCGCGGCGTGATGGTTTCCAATGAAGAGCGGCTGGACGTTTGATCAATGCCTCGGTGGTGATGGTCTTCAACGCTCCGTCCGCCTCTCGGCGCAGGACGAGCTGGTTGCCTTGGGCGACCACGATCTGCCAAGGCTGATTGGACAGAATCAGGACGGGCAGGCCGAGATCGTCAATCATGGATCGTCTCCAGGAATCTGGAAGGAAGAGACCGCGACGACGTGAGCTGCAGGAGGCCCTGTCGTTGCTCCCTTTGTGGCGAGTAGGTGTTTCGGTGACTTCGCACCGCTGGGTGGCGTTGTTGACCTGGATGAGGATGGTGACGCCGCTGGTCACCAGAGCGCCGACCGTCGGCGGCTCGCGCAAGCGTGGCGTGATGCTGATGGCCAGATAGCCGTTGACGTCCGTCGTGCCGGCGCCGAGTGCCAGGTGCGCCCGGCCGAGCGCCAGCTGCATCGGGTCGCCGTCGAGCAGCACACCGGCGGTGAACGGCGCGAAACCGTCGAGCGCGATGCGGTTGTCCTTGCCGCCCAGCACCGCCG
>JAADYZ010000122.1 GCA_010092775.1 Chloroflexota bacterium | reverse complement strand
TAGCGGGTCAGGGCCCGGATTAATCAGGCTCTATCGAAGTTTTTACCGTTCTTTAACCACGTATCTTGCCACGTTTAGGCCTGCATGATAAGCTGTTGCTAATTGTACACATGTCCCAATTGAGTAAACGACCTACCCAGACACCATAGGAACGCGGGGTCGCCATGACCTTTACCAACGACCGTGACCACTACGACGCTATTGAGATCGACACGCTGATGTCGGTTCTGCTCGATCCGGATGCTGAGCCTGATACGCATCAGAAGTCTCTGGCCTCGCTGGCGCGGCGCCATTTCCTGGGCCGCACCTCCAGCCTGATCAAGATTCTATCAAGCGTCGTTAAGAATACCGACAAGTATGATCAGGACGTCATGTCGCACTTGATCGACATCTTTGCCACCGACCCTGATCCAGACGCTACTTCGGGCATGATTGAGATGCTGCCCAAGGTCGCTGAGTCGGTGCTTGACCCCAATACCGCTCTAGACCCTGAGTTCCGTGAGTACTACTATCAGGCGCTCGCGACACGCCAAAGGGAGGAAGACCTGGCGGTGTGGGCAGAGCTGCTTCCGGAGTTCAAACCCAAGACCTTGATTGCGATCCTGATAGACCCGACCGCCGAGCCATTGATGATCATTGAGCCCTACACACTGCTGGACCGTGCGCCTGAGCCAGAGCGCACACGCTCGCTGATGTCATTGGTGGCCGCACTGGCCAGCACAGGCGGCTCGCGGGATCGTCTGAAGAAGGCTTTGGAGCTGCTGATCCAATCCCACGACGACCAGCAGTACGAACAGGGCTTGGATGCCCTGAGTGGACACTGGGAGCGTGCCAAGAAGGCCAAGCGAACTAATCATCAGTCGAGGCTGGAAGCTGTACTCAAGGCGCTTGACAAACGGCCGCGCACGCCGGGTGAGATGCTCACTGGACGTCGTCCTTGGGCTGGATAGGCCTCAGCTTTGACTCAGGCTGTTGACCGCTTTCGCTATCGCGTCACCTTTGGTAAGCAGGGCCCTCTCATCTACACGTCTCATCTAGACATCGCGCGGGTATGGGAGCGCGTCTTGCGGCGTGCCCGTGTACCGTTGATGTACTCACAGGGCTTCAACCCCCGTCCGAAGATTCATCTGGCGGCGGCCTTACCTCTCGGCTACGCCAGCACCTGCGAACTCCTCGATATGTGGCTTGAGCAGCCCCTCAACCAGCTCGAAGCGACTGTCGAGGAGCTCCGCAGCGCTGCGCCCGCGGGGCTGGTCATCGATCAGATTGAGGCGATCCCATTGAAGGAACCTGCGCTGCAAACTCAAGTTCGCTGGGCAGACTATGTGATCGTCCTGGATGAGCATTTGAAGGATTCCGACCTGACTGCGCTGATCGACGGGATTCTAGAGCGCGAGGAAGTCTGGCGTGAACGCCGCAAGAAGACCGTCGATATCCGCCCCTTGATCGAGAAGCTCTGGGTTGAAAAGGACGAGGGCCAGCGGCTGGTCATGCGTTTGTCGATCAGCCAGGACCTGGGATCGGTGCGCCCTGATGAAGTACTGGATGAGATGGGGCTGGATGTGCCACATGCCAGGATTACGCGCAGCCGCATCTGGTTTGCCTCCACATCGAGTTGAAGCCCAGGCCCTCCACGCTATATAATGGGGAACCCATGTCATCAGAAAGGAGTCGTGGCTGCGCTCCAAGCTCGTGCAGCCCCACTTAGATCATGTCCGAAATCGAACAAGCTATACAACACTTCTCTGATCTCGTTAACCAGAACCCTGACAACGCCGAAGCCGTGATGAACCTGGCCTGGACCTTTGAACGGCAGGGGGATTACGACGCGGCCATTGCGCAATTTGAATCTGCGCTGCAAATTGACCCATCCAATCATCATGCGCTCTACGGTCTTGGCCTCACCTTGCTGGGTCACGGCGATCTGGACGGCGCTGCCGACGTGCTAGCCCGCACTGAAAGCCTGCTGGATGGGGTTGAGAATAAGTCAGTACTTGTGGTGATGGCGCGTCAGATTTCAGCGCTGCGCTACCGGATGAGCCAGATGGCCAACTAGACTAGCCGATGATGCCGTAAGTTGCCAGGACAGCACGCAAGCTGTCGGGGGTAAAGGGTTTGTAGATGAACTCATTGATCCCGGCATCTAGCGCCATGTCTTGGGTTTGGAGATCGACCCGTGCAGACAATGCGACCAAAGGTAGATCGGGCAAACCCAACTCCCCGCGAATTCTCTCAGCGAGTTTGATGCCATTCATGCCAGGCATGGCAATATCGAGAATGACCAGGGCGATAGGCTCATCACTCCGCAAGATTTCTAATGCCTCGAAGCCGGACCGCGCATTGACCTGCGGGACGCCAAGGGACTTGAGAAAGTGCCCCATTAGGACTAATGCGTTGGGATCGTCGTCCACGACCAGCACGGTTGTGCCTTGTGCCATCTTGACCTCTAATGGTTGACGAGAGTGTCTTGTCTCTATTTTACACATAGCCGCAGTCGAGTGTGCCGCAAGCGGCTGGATCTGTACTCAACTGCGAGCATATTGTAACGTAGGGCATCTGGATTCCTGAAACGCGGCAGGCAGGCCGATCAGCCTGCCTGCCTGTTCAACGCCGTGCAGCATCGACTTTGTCGTTAGGGCTGTAACTGACCAATATCGTAGCGCTGGATGGTCCCGCGTTCCGTATCGACGAGGAAAAGGGTCCGACCATCATCCGTGACTGCGATGCCCCCTGCCAAGCCGATCGTGTTGGTGTCTCCGAAACCATAGAGGAATTCGCCCACTGTGTTGAAGACCAGCACGCGGCGTGCCTCGGGGTCGGTCAGGTAGACTCGTCCCGCTTGGTCGACGTCGATATAGGGTCGTTCATTGGTCGCGACAAACCAGGCCTCCACGAACCAATCCCGCATTGAAAGCCCAGCAGGCGTGAAGACTTGGATGCGCTGATTCCAGGTATCAGCGATATAGAGCATGAAGTCTGGGCCGAGGCGCAAACCTACCGGCTCATCAAGCTGCCCAGTCAACGATCCACCGGAGCCGATCTGAGAGCGGAATTCGCCGTCTGGGCTAAAGACCTGAATCCGCTTGTGCCCGGTATCGGCCACGTAGACCAGGCCATCCTGGCCAACTGCGACGTCACGCGGGCCCCAAAACGCGAATGCGTTCTCCAGATTACCTGGGTCATCGACACCCCAGGCCCGCACGAACTCGCCCTCAGGGCTGTAGTGTACGATGCGCCCGTTCCAGGTATCAGCAATGAAGACGGCACCGTCTGCCCCTACCCCGACACCCCAAGGCTCATTGAGCACATCCTCTTGAGGTGCGAGTCCCTGCTGCCCCAGTGTTTCGACCAGATTGCCCTCTTGGTCAAAGATGGCGATTCGATGATTGCCGGTATCCGCTACGTAGATGCGACCATCTGGGCCAATCTCAATGTCGTGCGGTTGGTTGAGCAATCCTGCGCCAAAGGTGTTCACGGGCACCAGATCACGCATCCCGGAGAGATAGGGATCAATGGCCTCTGCGACTTCTTGTGCAGCCACGCCATACTCCCACACCTGTGCGGATACATCCTTGCGCACCCACATTTTCATCCGCTCACCGGGACGCCAGGAGTTCAGTTCGAAATCAGCGGGGGCCGTACTGCCTGGATAGACCGCAATGGCCTCGGTATAGCGATCGAAATCGCGGTGTATGAAGATGTCCCAAATACCACGCTGGAGATTGGGGTCGCGCAGAATGTTCTGAATGTCTTGCCCGGTCAGGCCGAAGTAGTCCTGGTTGGGCCAGACCATCCGCGTGTACTCGAAGCTGAAGTAGCGATCGCCGACGAGGGCATCAATCGCGTTCCAATTTGAAGGACCGGCCACAATCACAGGTGACTCGCCGATACGGCTGCGGGTGGGCTCATCAGCGAAATAGGCTGCATTCTCATAGTCGCGCAAGTACCAGGACATCGGCCAGGCCACACGATCATCATAGGCGACTTGAAGGCCATAGCCGTCTGTCGTGCGAAAGGAGATCTCTTCGATGCGATCAAGCACCTCCTGCACGCCACCCGCAGAGTGCGCATAGACCAGATATTCGGTGGCCTCGTTATAGCGCACATAGGAGGCTGACCAGGTGGCCCGCACCGTCGTCACGGCCAGCCAGCCGACGAAGACCAGGGCGGCAACCCGCCAGGCGTTCTTCCAGCTAACTTTCACGATCAGGTTTGCTAGGCCAACTGACGCGAGCAGCAGCACAACCAGCGCAGTCAGCCAGAGTGAGGTGGATGACAGCGCCGCCACGCTGGTTCCCTGGAATAGACCGGATTGGTAGCGTTCGGGGATCACCGTGTTGCACAGTGGGTTGAGAGAGCCTTCAACGCAGAAAACCGCGAGGACGCGCATGAGCGCCAACACAACGATCGGAATGAGCGGGAAGAGCGTCCAACCAAAGGATGTCCATAGCTTGTTCCACTCTATGCGCTCAATCGTGCGCCCCAGCATCCAGCCACCAGCCAAGCACAATGGAACCGTCAAATGGGTGGTTAGCCAGGGCATACGCTCACCTGCCAGGCTGTAGGCGATGACGTTGATGACAGCCCACCAGGCGATGAAAGCCATGACGGGGAAGGCGATCGGTGCGTCGAAGAAAAAGGCAGGCGAGGCGTGGTCAGCTTCGAATTCTTGAGTGACTTCAAGGGCGACCGGACCGCGCGGAGCGGTGGTCCACCCATCGTCTGGTGGGTCAGTCTGGGCAGACGGGAAGGTCGCCTCTGTCGGTGTGACTTCCAGCACATCTTCCTCAGACGGAGCAAGGCCATGATCAGCCGGCATCTGCTCGTCTGCGGCCTCAACCAGGTTGTCAGGGGACTCCGGCTGTTGTGCCCCTGCTAGCTCTGCGCGGCGCTGCTGCGACTTGCGAACCGTCAAGCCGATACCGGTGACGCCTGCTGCCAGCGAGAGGATCAGCGGCAAGAACTCATATAAGGGAAGCTGAATCAGGAGATAGTAGTAGATCGGTTGACCGCCGCGCCGCACATCGTGCTGCTCCAACCAATATCCCAGCGAGCCGACAAAGCCTGTGCCGAGGCCGTTGCCGTTGGTAAACATTGTTGTGAAGAAGAAGATAAAGATCAGCCAATACGGTAGTGCAATGGCCCACCAACGATTGCCCACGAAGAGAGCATCCAGCCATTCCAAGACGCTGCGCTTGGCCTCAACGACCTGGGTTTGGCCCGTCAAGGGGTCGAGGCGCATGACGCTGCGTGGCTGAGGCAGCTGCATGCCCCAGACCGCCCCGATGATCAAGCTGATCACGAAGACCGGGCCGGTGAAAAGAAAACTACGCATGATCCCGGTGGGTGTCTCATCATTGGGATGGAACGTAGTCATGGCCTGAACCCAGGCCGGAGGCGTGCTGATGCGGCCCACCAGGAAATCACCAGCCAAGGAGACGGCATGTACCAGGAAAGGCGCCAGCAGCGGCAGCACCAATAAACCCATTACCACGCACACGTCCAAAGTCGGGAACTTGCGGAGGTTCTTCCACTGACCACGCAGCGCGCTGTAGACCATCAACAACACGGCACCAGCCAAGACGATTGCACTGAGGTAGCGGATCGTTTCGTTGACTGTCATGAAGACAGCCAGGAAGCCGACCTCCGGGATGGTGGCCATATCCTCGACAGTTGTGAGCAGAATGAATTCAACCCCAAACACGGCGCCGCTAATCAACGCTACGAGGCTGCCCGTCCCAAACAGCATACGCAGCCCAGCTCTGTCCCAGGGTGCGTCGAGCATCCGAGTGATCAGGAAGATGGTCAGGAAGCTGCCGAACACTGCGACGTAAATAAAGGCCACTTCTTTGGAGAGGAACATCAAGAGATGCCCACCAGCCAGCCAATACATCCAGTGAATTTTGCGCTCTTCGATGTACTTCCACGCAGCATAGGCCATGATCATAGCCCCCAGGATAGAGGGCAGGTCGTGTCGGATGTAGCGTGAGTAGTAGAGCATGTAGGGCGAGATCAGCAGCAGGCCAGAGGCGACCAGGGCACCGGTCTTGCCGAGCCATTTTCGCATCAGCAAAGGCAGCATCACGACGATCACGCCGATCAGGGCCGGATAGATTCGAGCGGAGAAGTCGCTATCACCGAAGAGTAGATAGCTCAACGCCACCATGTGGAAGAGCAGCGGGCCGTGCATCAGCGGTGTGTGGGCAAAGCCTTCGCCGTTGTACAGCCGGTACGAGAACATCGTATGGAGGCTCTCATCGTGGCTCATTACACGTAGGCCAAGGTCCCAGAAGCGACTGACAATCGCCACTACGAAGATGGCTAGATAAGCGACTTTCTCGCCATCTAGAACCAAGAAGCGCGTCAAGCCAAGTTCTATTCGGTTGACCGCGTCGTGGACTGGCGTTGACACAGCGCCGGGCAATGTATCCTGTACAGCCATAGCGGTGGCTTCTCCTGATGAATACTAGATTTACGGAACGGGCGCAGCCTGAACGATGGGCGTTGCCGCGCTTTGGGTGTCGTCAGCGTGCGTTGGTGTGCCAATGCGCAGGCTGAGGCTCTGGCTAGAACTGCTGACGCTGGGTGGAATAGCGGTCGTATCCAGCGCTGGAACCTGCTCAGCCGTCACGTCGAGTTGGGTCTGGCGAATATCCTGTGCGTTCGTGTTGATCAACACAGGCAGTGCCAGGAGCAGCACGATCACTGTCGCAGGCAGCATGGCCCAACGTAGATTGGATTGAGTCGCTGACTGCTGTTGGCTGCGACGAACCAGGTCGGCGGCATTGCGGGACGCCATTTGCGGGTCAAGATCAGTCAGACTGGCGTTTACCTGCCTGACAAGATTGCGATAGCGATGAAGTGACGCTCGGCAGGACGGGCAGCCTTGGAGGTGGCTTTCGACCCGCTGCGCCTGACGTGAACTCAACTGGCCGAGGATGTAGCGCGTCAACAGGTGGTCAACGTGTCTGTTCATAGCTCAACAAGTTCTCCGGTAGGACATCAAGTTCCTCGGTTAGAATCTTGAACAAGGCTTCATGGGCCAAGCGAATCCGAGATTCCGCCGTTTTCTGAGAGCAGCCCAGCACATCGCCCATCTCGCGGTAGGTCAAGCCATCAAAATAGCGGATCGCGACCGCCTCACGCAGCTTGGGCGACAACCGTCCCATAGCTTGAAGGACGGCGTCTTGCGTGCCTTGGCGTTCAACCAGGGTTTCGGGGCGCGGCTCGCCGCTGGCCAGGCTCTCCACGACAGTAGTCAGATTGAAGGTCGGCAGCCACTTGCGGCGACGCTTATTTCGGCAGCGACTGATGGTGATAGTGTAGAGCCAACTGCGGAAGGAACTTAGCGCTGGGTCAAACTGACTCAGGGAGCGAAACGCATAGCCCAAGCTGTCCTGCACAACTTCTTCTGCATCCAGGGCATCCAGCAAGACCCCATAGGCCAGACGATAGAGTTGCTCCACATACAAGTCGTAGAGCGACTGGTAGGCAGCTTGATCGCCGTGCTGGGCGGCCTGGATGAGATTGAGTGGATTGCTGTGATCGGTCGCGTCCATCATACACTTGCCAGGGTGCTAAGGATCAGTTCCGAATCATTATACACGGGTGGCCAACGCAATTCCTCAGTGGGATGGCGTCCGAGACCCCCGCCAAACCCTTCAGCCGCTCGTATCCAGCAGACGGTACACATCCTCAGTAATCCAGACAATCACCCGTTGTTCCAGGCCTAGGGGCCCGTGTCGATAGAGGGCCCAATCGACCCATTGGGATGCTGTCAATCCGCGCGGTGTCCACCGCCGGACAATGACAAAATCCTGGCCAACGTAGGTCTCACCAAGCAGTGGGTCGCTACCATCATCGATCGTCAGAACTACAGTGGATTGAACGGTAGGATTGACCACCTCGACATAAGCCACATTGTCAAAGTCACGCAAGGCCCAGAGCAGGGTTGGATCAGCGTCAACCGGAACAGTAATGCTGACCTGGCGAGGATGGCCGGCGGAAGTCCCACTCACCTCTTCAATGACTGCCACCAGATCGTGCAAGGCGGGTTGGGCTGGCGCGACATGAAAGGGTTCATAGGCCTGGCTCGGTCGCACGTAAGCCAGCGAGACGCTCTGGCCAACAGCCACGATAAGCGCAAGGCCCAGCAGACCCAGGCTAAAGCCGCGCCAGGCGCTGCGTGCGCCAGCGACACTGGCAGCGATGAACCAGGCTACGATCAGGAAAAGCAGTTCCAAGGCAATCAACAGCGGTTCGACCGGTATCTGTGAAGTTGGCTCGCCAGGAGGGGCGAAGGGCGGAAACAGAAACATTGTGGGCTGGCGAATGAGGTTGGCCAGATTCAGGACCATGGTTCCAATGATGAGGATCGTGGCGAGCGCGTGCAGCCAGGGCACAGCAGGCTGCGCCTCGCGCTGGTGAACGAGCAAATCCGCAATGTAGAGGCCGCTCAGGCTGGCCAGCGGCACCACCGTCCACAATCCGTGCAGCGGGAGTGCGCCAGGGAAGACCAGTCCGATCAGCAAAGCGGCGAATCCCCAGCCAGCCAGAAAGCGCTGCCACAGCCAAGCCGACTGCGCGGCCTGCCAGGCACCCAGCAATCCAAAGATCAGGATCAGGGGTTCGTATATAGCCAGGACGGTACCGAGATAAGTTGCGCCAACGGGGCGACCCAGAAAACCCTGCCCCAAGCGGCCTAGCTGGTCGGCTACCGCGCCCAGACCAGAGGGCGTGAGGAAGAAAAGCGTCCCTAAGCCCAGCATACTCAGGGCGAAGGCCAGGCCAACCTGCGCAACCGGGAAGCGGCGCAGCTCCAGTTGAATCTGGTTGGAGTCTAGATCGCCTAGTTCATCTGTGAACCAGGCCGCTAGCGCGCCCAGAAACAAGGTGAAGAGCACCAGCAAGCCGCTGAAGTCGCCCAGCAAGATGACCGCTAAAGCCAAGCCAAGCGCCCACAAGCGAGACTTTCCGCGCCGGGGATCGTCTAGGTAGGCCCACAGGATCGCAAGTGCTAGCAGCGTCGCGAGCATCGTCAGGGCAATCCCACTAGATTGGCGTGATGTTCCGACGGCCAGGGGAGACAGAGTCAGGATGATACTCGTGATCAGGGTCGGAAAGCGTCCGATGCGGTCGCGAAAGAGCAGTGGGGCAAACACCAACAGCAGCCCTGCCAGCGTCGAGATGAGGCGTGCTCCAGTATTTGTTGGACCCGAAATCAAGAAGGTTAACACCGTCCCGCCAAAACCTAACACGTTGTCAATCGTACCTTCAACCGGAAAAGTGGCACCAACCGTGTTGGCGGCGGCGATTGCCTGGGCTGCTTCAGAGGGATCGAGGGGGGCCACGCCCAGAGCAGGTACACGCAGCAGAATAGCGACCAGGGCGACCACAATATAAGCAGCGGATTCAGTGGTCAGGACAATCTGGAAGGAGCTGGGCTGGACTAGGTCGGACGTAGTAGGCGTCGAATCGACGGTGGTCATTGGCTAGCAGGCTCCTCGATGCGGGGCTGGTCGGCGCGATAGATCGTCACGCCGTCGTTTTGATAGACCGGCGTCAGGAAGCGCTCGAACTTCGCTAAGCCAACCGGGCTGGCGAAATCCGGGTTCCGCTCCAGGACGCCCACGTAGATATAGGTGATGTCGTACTGCTCGATTAGGTCCATGGCGCGCTGCATGTTGGGTGTGGTGTAGATTTCACGCACGGCGGCTTCGCGCCCACCTGCAACCTCGTCGAACGTATCTCCCCGCCATTGCCGCTGATGCCCAGCCCAGCCAATCACGGTAGGGAGGCCGGTGGCCATCGCGACACGTCCGTGATAGCTGTACTGGCCACCAACCGCCTCAAGGATCACCTGGTCGAAGTCTGCGTTTTCTTGTAGCCACATGATGGCCTCATAATCACCGGGATAATTCCAACGGATGAAGTCGATGCCGTCCAGCGTTGGAGGTCGGTCGGCGCGCACCTGGAAGAATCCAGTCTTAGTCTGTACGGACAAGAC
>JAADYZ010000121.1 GCA_010092775.1 Chloroflexota bacterium | reverse complement strand
TTCTATCCCTGATCTGGCCTCGGCGACCATTGAGCGAGTTAGTTGAGATTGTTGATGAACCCAACCTGGAAAAAGTGGATCACCTTTGTCGCAGTGGCAGTAACTGTCTTCACGATCGATCAAATCGCAAAGTGGCGCACCGTTGCCACGCTCGACGTGGGAGAGACCTGGGAAGCCTTCCCGCCCATCTTTGGGATTATCCAAGTGACGCGCACCTGGAACCCCGGTGCCGCCTTTGGTATGTTCCCTGCCGGGTCTGATTTCTTCATGATTCTGGCAGTGATCACCGTCGCGGTGTTCGCTGCTTTCTATCCGACTTTGCAACCAGAGGCGCGCTTCTCTCGCCTGGGCATTGCGATGATCTGCGGTGGTGCACTCAGCAACGCGTTTGATCGCTTCCGCTTTGATGGACAGGTTGTTGATTACGTTTACGTTCAGTTGACCCCGACCTTCGCCAACATCTCCAATTTCGCCGATCACTTCATCACCATTGGGGTGGTCTTGCTGTTGCTGGAGCAGTGGCGGCTAGATCATCTAGAGGCTCAACGGGTCGCTGAGCAGGAGCGATTGGCACAGGAACTCTATGTGGCACAGGCGGAGCCGAACGCAATGTGGGGCTTCACCGTCTGGCCCGTAGAAAGCCCTGCCGCAAATGGACATTTGCCCACCCCGCTGGCTGCGGACGCGCCTCCTGTGGCTGGAGACCTCAAACAGACGCCGAGTCAGGAGATGAACAGGGCTGATGATGTTGTCTCATCTTAGGATCACTATTCCACTGGTTTTGCTGATGGTCGGCTGTGCCAGCATGACACAGGGCCCAGAGTTGATCCCAATTGAGAATCCAGCCGCGACGCCGCTTGCCCCCTTTGAAACCTCAACACCGGTTGTGGGGGACCTTAACCAAACGCCTCAACCGATCGGTAGTGCAGTTCCACAGGGCCTGGCCACAACGACTAGCATCCCCAGCATAACGCCGGCGGCCCCGCTCTTCACACCGACAGCCGCGCCTAGTGCTACGCCCATCCCGACGGCTACACAGCCGATTTTTGCCACAGCGCCCATCCCGACACCGGTCTGGACGGCTGGCCCAAGCTCCGGTGGACCGCCCTCAACCGTAGAAGCCCCAACGGCAACCAGCTCACCCGCGCCAACCCAGATCGTGCCAACCCTTGGCCCACCCATCACACCGGATGAGCAAGGCAACCGGCTCGACAATCCCTCCTTCGAGGGCAATGTGCGGGCGGTGGAATTCCCTGAGATCAATGTCTTTGAGCGTTGGGAACCCTACTATTGCGATGAACCCTACCTGCCGCGCAAATGCAGGGCGCTGGAGATTGATGAGGGGAACAATCCGGAAGGCCTGATGATGGGCCGCCCGGAGTTCAAACCGACTTATGACAGCAGTCGCATCAACGGTGGTGAAAGCGCCCAGCAATGGTTCTGCTTCTATCGGCCCTGCATGGCGGGTGTCTATCAGACCTTCGACACCTCACCGGGGCAGTTATGCGAAGTGGGTGCCTTTGTCCAATCTTGGAGTGCTATCGAGTGGCCGGGCGCGCCCATCTCAACGTTTGACAATGACGATGCCAAACGCGCTTCCCAATGGCGGATTGTGCTGCGTTTGGATGGCGAAGAGATGGCTTTCGGCTCGGACCCTGATTTAATGCGCGGACCCTTCTATGGTTTTGATTCGGGCCACTACGATCAGTACATCCAGATTCGGATGCAGTTCACCGCGACCAGCAGCCAGACGACGGTCTTCTTCGAGAACCTCCGGCTGTGGCCCTTCCGCCACAACGACAGCTTCATCGATGATGCCTACGCTTACTGCCAGTAATCAAGGATAGAGCAAGTCATACAGTTCATCGTAGCGCTGATGAAGCCTTGCATAGCGTTCAGTGTTGGCCCTGTCCGGTTGGATCAGCCCGCTTGGCTCAGATGAACGGCGCAGGTCGAGGCTCGTGCTGGCGTCTAAGCCGTGCAGGGCGATAATCCCCGCCCCAACCGCTGAGGCATCTGCTACTTCGATCGGCTGCAAGGGGGCGCCGATCACATCGGCCAGGATTTGTGACCAGATCGGCAAGCGTGTGATCCCGCCGGTTAAGCTAATCGAGCTGGGACTGTGTTCGGTAAAGCCCAATGCCTGGCATACATCACGAATACAGTAGGCAACCCCTTCCAACGCGGCTCGGGCTACATGTGCCCGACTGTGCTCCAACCCCAACCCTGTGATGGTCGCTCTCACGTTATTGTCCCAGCGCGGACTGCGTTCGCCCGTCAGGTAGGGCAGCACAAAGACCTGCTCGGCGCCAACCGGAATGCGCATTGCGTCGGCGGCAATTTGCTCGAAGGCATCATCGTCATTGCGGATATCCTGATAGAAGGTCTGACGAACCCAGCGCAGGGTCAGGCCGCCGTTGTTGATCGCGCCGCCCGCAAAATAGCGGCCTTCTGTCAGAACGTAGCACCAAGTGCTGTCCCCATCCGGATCGAGGGTCGGTTCGTGCACAATCAAACGGGCTGCACCGCTCGTCCCGATGGTGATGATCATATCGCCCGGATCAACCGCTCCTGACCCCAGGTTGGCGAGCCCGCCGTCACTGCCACCACCGAACACGGGGATACCCGACTGTAACCCCGTTTGATCTGCTGCTGCCTTAGTCAGATGGCCCGCCATGTCTAGCGGTGAGATCAGCGGCGGGAGTTGGTCCCGATCGATCTGGGCTAAGTCGAGCGCTGGTTGATGCCAATCCAGGTCGTAGATGTTCAGCAAACCGGTTGTAGAAGCCATGCCAAGATCAGTCGCCCACTCCCCGGTCAGGTTGAACTGCACCCAATCCTTGATCGAGACCACATAGCGTAGATGGTTCATCAAGTCGGGCATGTTGTGCTGAAACCAGCGCAGTCGAACGGTGTGATAGGGCGCTTGGATGGGCGAACCAGTTTGCTGATACAGTGCGATGGGATCGGCCTCAGCGCGCAGCTTGTCAACGAAGGTTCCAGGGCGTGAGTCGGCCCAGGTGAGGGCCGGCGTCAGTGCTTGATTCTTGGTGCCGATAGGCACCAGGCTGTGCATCGCACCGCTAATGCTGAGTGCATCGATGAAGGTCCCATCAACTTGGTCTACTGCGTCGTGGATGGCAGCAGCGGACTGCTGCCACACCTTGATCGCATCTTGGATGGCCCAACCAGGTCGTGGCGCGTGCAAGCGATAGCTGCGTTCGGCGCTGGCCTTGACCTGCCCGGCTTCATCCATCACGATGGCTTTGCAGTTGGTCGTCCCCAAATCCAGGCCAATGACATGTGTCATGGGGTAGATTCCCTTCAGGTGAGTGATTCACAAGCTAGACGATGGGCAATAGACCCACCTTACAACCCGATGGCCTTGCGCTATAATCAAGAAGACACGTTTCCACATTAGCTAATCACAACAGTCTCTCGAACGATCTTCAATTGGGGACAGCAGGCGGGTTAGCGATCAGAGGTCCCTACCGCAGTCCCCATCTCTCAAAGGACAACACTATGGATTTTGCATTAACCGATGAACAGCGCCAAGCCGCTGAGATGGTGCGTCAATGGGCCCAGAAGGAAGTCGCTCCGACGATCTCCGAGTGGGACCGCAAGCAAGAGATGAACCCAGAGGTGCTGCCGCGCATGGCAGAGTTAGGCATTCTGGGGATCAATATCCCGGTGCGCTACGGGGGCCAGGGCTTTGACTATATCAGCCTGGGCTTGATCTGTGAAGAACTCGAGCGCGTCGATACCACCCTGCGCGTGGCGATGTCGGTCCATATGGGCCTGTGCAGCATGTCGCTTCTGCAATGGGGCACAGAAGACCAGAAGCAGCGCTTCTTAGTACCGCAGGCAAGCGGTGAGAAGTATGCCGGGTTTGGGCTGACCGAGCCGGGCGCGGGGTCGGACGTAGCGGCCATGAAGAGTACTGCTCGCCGCGAAGGTGATGTTTACATTTTGAACGGCGAAAAGATGTGGATCAGCCTGGCGACCAAGGCCCATAACTTCCTGGTGGTCGCCCGGACCGATTCAGATGCCGACAAACCCTCACGCGGCCTGACAGCTTTCATGGTCACCAGCGATATGAAGGGGTTCACCAGCGGCGATCTGCATGGTAAGCTGGGCGTCCGCGCTGGCTCTACCGGCTGGTTTGCGATGGAGAATGTCGAGGTGCCTGTCGAGAATCGAATCGGCGAAGAGGGCGAAGGCTTCAAAATCGCGATGGGTTCGCTCGATAACGGTCGCTATACTGTCGCTGCGGGCGCGACCGGCCTGATCCGGGCCTGCCTGGAGGAGTCAGTGACTTATGCCAAGGAGCGCGATACCTTTGGCGTGCCAATTGCGCAGCACCAACTTATCAAGCAGAAGATTGGCTACATGCAAGCCTGGTATGACGCCGCTCGCCTGCTCTATCTCAAAGCGGGTTGGTTGAAGAACCTTGGCGAGCGCAATACGCGCGAGACCAGCCTGGCGAAATGGTACGCCACCGATCACAGTGTCAAAGCGGCCCTTGAGGCGGTTCAACTGCATGGTGCCTATGGCTTCTCCGATGAATACAACGTGGAGCGCTACCTGCGCAACAGCAAGGGTGCAACCATCTACGAAGGGACCAGCGAGATTCATCAGCTCATGCAAGCGGACTATGCCCTCGATTATCGTGAGGATCGCCCGCTGCGCTGCGAACTGCCCGCCTATGACGAAGAAGTCTGGCAGGCTGAACCGGAACCTGTTGCATAATTGAATTCAGTTGGGCAGGGGCACAGCGATCGGCAAGCGCCCCTGCCCATTCCACCCCACGCAAGGAGCCTGATCCCAATGAAATCCCTCTTAGAAAAACTGAACCTGGCCGAGATGAACCTGGGCGCCTCCAGCGGTATCGATGATTGGTACGATGACCCCGACGGCGCGGAGCTGGTGTCCGTCAATCCGACCACTGGCGAGCCGATCGCAAGGGTGCGGCAGGCGACCAAAGCGACCTATGACAAGATGGTCGAAAAGGCCAGCAGCAGCTTCCAGAACTGGCGCGATACGCCAGCCCCCAAACGTGGTCTGGTCATTCGTGATCTGGGTAATGCCCTGCGCGAAAACCTTGAGCCGCTCGGCGAGATGATCACCTTAGAAGTAGGCAAGATTCGGCCAGAGGGGATCGGTGAGGTGCAGGAAGCGATCGACATCGCTGACTTTGCGGTGGGCTTATCGCGTCAACTTTATGGGCTGAGCATGCACTCGGAGCGGCCTGGCCATCGCATGTATGAGCAATGGCAGCCTCTCGGCCCGATCGGCATCATTACCGCTTTTAACTTCCCTGTTGCGGTTTGGACCTGGAATTCCACCATCGCGGCCGTTTCTGGTGACACGATGATCTGGAAGCCCTCGCCGACTGTGCCACTGACGTCGCTAGCTGTGCAGCACATTTGCAACCAGGTGATGGCGGATCATGGTTTGTCGGGGGTCTTTAATCTGATCATCGGTGGGAACGAGGATGTCGGTGAGACGATGATCAACGACGAGCGCCTGCCACTGATCAGCTTCACCGGGTCGATCCGGGTGGGGCGACACGTGGCTCGCACCGTTGCCGGACGTCTGGGCCGCAGCCTGCTGGAGTTAGGTGGTAACAATGGCATCATCGTGACCGAAGACGCCAACCTTGACCTGGTGGTTCGCGGTGTCGTGTTTGGCGCAGTGGGTACGGCTGGGCAGCGCTGCACCAGTACCCGCCGTCTGATTGTCCACGAATCAATTGTGGATGAGGTGACCGACCGTCTCGCCAGAGCCTACGAGCAGGTACCGGTTGGTGATCCGATGCAGGATGGCATTTTGATGGGGCCGTTGATCAATGGTCGTGCGGTGCACACCATGATGGATGCTGTCGAGACAGCCAAAGCCAACGGCGGCGAGCTGATCACAGGTGGGGGCACCCTGCCAGGAAAAGGGCCACACTTTGTCCAGCCGACCATTCTGCGTATGCCGGAGCAAACCCCCTTGGTTTGTGATGAGACCTTCGCGCCGATCTTGTACATCATGAGTTACAAGACGCTTGATGAAGCGATCGAGATTCACAATGGTGTGCCGCAAGGCCTGTCGAGCGCGATCTTCACCACCAACTTACTGAGTGCCGAGTCCTTCTTATCGGCACACGGCTCCGATTGTGGGATCGCCAATGTGAATATCGGCACCAGCGGCGCGGAGATTGGTGGGGCCTTCGGTGGAGAGAAGCAGACCGGCGGCGGTCGCGAGGCTGGCTCTGATGCCTGGAAAGCGTATATGCGCCGCCAGACGACGACCATCAATTGGTCGACTGAACTGCCATTGGCACAAGGGATTGAGTTCGGATAAACTCTCAGCCCTACAGGATTTGTGAATTAAACCGCAAAGCGCCGGGAAGACCTGCTTTGCGGTTTTCTCTGTCAGGAGGCTTCAGCCATGGGGAAAAACCGGATTGGCATCCGGAAGGAAGATGAAAGCCGCCGCTTCGAGCGCCGGGCCCCCTTGACACCCGAGGTGATTCGATCCTTGATAGCCATGTATCCCGATGCATCTTTTCTCATCGAAAGGTCAGAGCGGAAGGGCTATGCCTATGAGCGGGCCTACAAGGATCAAGAATATGAGGATGCGGGGGCTGCGCTGGTCGAGGGCCTGAGCGATGCCGATGTCATCATGGGGATCAAAGAGGTGGGTCTGGAACATCTCATGCCAGACAAGGTCTATACCTTCTTCTCTCACACCTACAAAGGACAGCGAGAGAATATGCCGTTGCTGCGCAAGCTGATGCAGCTACGCTGCACCTTGATCGACTATGAGATGATTGTCCAAGACGTGGAGGACGAAGACTACGAATTCAACCAACTGCCACGTGATGTCTACTTCGGAGATTTTGCGGGCTACGTGGGAATCGTGGATACGCTGCATGCGCTCGGCCAGCGCCTCGATTATGAGGGGATCGCCAATCCTTTCAGCGCCGTGAAAGCGGCAATCGACTATCATGGTGAGCAGCCTGGCTTCGGTTCATTTGCGGTTGCGCTGGCTGCCATGCAGGATCTGGGTGATCAGATACGCTATAAGGGGCTACCTGATGCCATCGCACCGCTGATTATCGGGGTGACAGGCGGTGGACACAGTGCGTCGGGTGTGATGCATATGCTTGAACGCTTACCGATGATTGTCATCAAGCCGGAGGAACTGCTCCACTTTACCCCTTCGGCTGAAGAGGCAGGCCATCACGTCTATGTGGTGCCCTTTCGGCGATCGCACCGTCCGCCACAGGTAAGCCCTGACACCTTTGAGAGCTACCTCACTCACCTGACCGTCTTGATGAACTGCATCAAGTGGTCCGATCACGAGCCTCGTTTGGTCACACGATCCTTTCTGAAACGGCTGTTTGCGGGCAGCAATCAGCCTACACTGCGCGTTGTTGGGGATATTTCCGGGGATCCGAATGGATCCGTTGAGGTCACAAAAGCGACCTACGCGGATCATCCGGTGTTTGTGTACGAGCCAGCTCAAGATGACCCATCGCAAGATTGGTCCGACGATCTGGCTGCCCTGACAACCCGTTATGGGGTAGATGGACATGGCCTGGTTGTGATGGCTGTGTACAACTTACCCACTTCGTTCCCGCGTGAAGCCAGCGCTGCCTTTAGCGATCGATTGAGTCGCTATGTGCCGTCGCTGCTCACAACGGACTTTCAGAAGGAGTTCGAAGACTTGTCACTCTCAAGACCCCTAAAACGAGCCACCATATTGCACAAAGGGAGGCTAACCCCCGACTATATGTATTTGAAACGGAAGGTCCCGGCCCGGATTCTAGTGCTGGGTGCTGGGCGCATGAGTCCAGCCGTTATCGAGTATCTGGCCAAACAAGGCTATGAAATTACCGTTGCCGACGGTGACATCGAGTTGGCGCAGCAGCGTGTGGCAGGCTACCCTGCCAGCAAGGTCAACAGTGTCAAGCTCACAATTGATACAGACAATCCATCTGCGCTGCACCCGCTGCTCAAAAATGTGGATGTTGCGATCAGTTTGATGCCCACTTTTTTGCATCCGGTGGTGGCAGAAGCCTGCATCGCAACCCGGACTCATCTGGTGACGGCCTCCTATGTAAGCCCGAAGATGGCCGCTCTGCATGAGCAAGCTGAAGCTGCTGGGGTTACGCTGCTCAACGAGACCGGCTTCGACCCTGGTTTGGATCATATGTCGGCCATGCGCCTGCTCGATAGCCTGCGCGAACAGGGTATGACCATCACCGCTTTCCGCTCCTACGCGGGTGGCATCCCAGCTGACCCTGATGTGAATCCTCTGGGCTTTAAGATGTCCTGGAGTCCGGCGCAAATCGTCGGCGCTATGAATCGCCCAGCGCGTTATCTGAAAGATGGCGAATGGTTTGATGCGACGCCGCTCACCGTCTATGAGAATGCCGTGCGCGTCAAGATCAATGGTTACGCCACAATGGACGCCTATGCCAACGGCGATGCAGGTCCTTATATCGAGTCCTATGGGCTGCAAACGGCCCACACCTTGATCCGTGGGACGCTGCGCTACGCCGGTTGGGGCAAGCTGTTGCAGACCTTGCACGAGTTGGGTTGGTTCACGGATGAAGCAGCCAGTGCCGTGGTGCAAGCGACGACCCAGCGTGCTAACACCGATCCTGACCTGAACGAGCCGCTGCGCTGGTTGGAGCTGCTTGTACCCGAACACTCTGATCGCAGTGCGCAGGACGTCTTTCAGGAACGCATAGCACGCAATCCAGAGCTTCACTATCAAGATCATGAATCTGATATGGTGGTGATGGAGCACTTAATCGAAGCGACCGATGGAGATAGCAATACGAAGCGTTTCATCAGTGAGTTCTCGGTCAAGGGGACGCCAGGTGGGCCGTCCGCGATGGCGCTCACAGTTGGTTTACCGGCTGCTATGGCTGCTCATGTTATTGCACAGGGCGGATACCAGCGGCCTGGGGTAAGGGTGCCGACCACCCCTGACTTGTATGAACCGATCCTCGACGGCATGGCCGAACGCGGCTTTGCCTTCGTCGAAACGGTGCAGGAAGCCAACCAGATCTCCCCCGAATAATCATTTAACATGCACTTAACATCATCGCACGTTGACTCCGGCTGCTCTCTGAGTAACCGGAGTCATTGCGTTTGATTTAACAAACATCACAAAAGGGTTGCGTCCGGACGGGCCAATAGGCTCTTCTGAGCCTCTATTCAGCGGATTGGGTGCGCTATTTGGCGTGGTACGTCGTTTGTAAGGCCGTGTCATAGACTGTCGTTTCCTCGCAGCGTCTTTAACATTGAGCTAGCTTAAAGATTGATATATTTTAAGCTGGGCTTGTTGTTCCCAAGGTGGGGGTCTGATACTATTCTAGCACTCTAGAACGGGACGCCTTTTGAAGACCGTTGACCGGTCACACCATTCACAACAATCGAATCGCTCTGTTTCAAGAAACTGGAGGGGCCGTCAGGACTTCCCATCGGCTTTATGTTCTCTAGTACCCGTTAGTGCGCGTGCGGCTGCACCCATCACTAACCCGGATCAAGGAATTACCTGCAATGACTCACACTCAACGGAGCCCCCAAGAGACCTGGTGGGCGGCTTATGGCGATCTGCAAACCCAACTCCCTCGCGAGACCTTCGACACCTGGCTGCGCGATGCGCGTTTCCTGGCCTATGAAGATGGCTCGTACATTATTGCTGTACGCAACGTGTATCAGCGGGATTGGCTTGAACATCGCCTGAAGCCCACCATCGTGCGCAGCCTGACCGCACTGGCTGGGCGCACCGTTGAAGTGTCTTTTGTGGTGTGGTCTGACGCTCAACCCAGTGAGGATGTGTACGAGGCCGGCCCCCTCCTGGCTGCGCTGAAAGACGAACCAGAGCCGATCATCTTTGAGCGCCTGACTGCCGGTGAGACCGGCCTCAATCCGCGCTATACGCTGGACGACTTGATCGTTGGGACTTGCAATCAACTCGCCCATGCAGCAGCCCTCTCGATTGTCGAAGCTCCTGGTGAGCAGTTCAATCCGCTTTACCTGCACGGTGGGGTTGGGATGGGGAAATCGCACTTGCTGCATGGCCTAGGCCATCGCCTATTGGAGCAGGGTTGGAACATCCTCTGTGTGACGGCTGAGACCTTCACCAACGATCTGGTTGCGGCGATTCGGGGCAAACGGACCGGTGAGTTCAGGGCGAAGTACCGCGAAGTCGATGTGTTGTTGGTTGATGATGTGCAATTCATCGCGGGCAAAGACTCGACCCAGGAGGAATTCTTCCACACCTTTGAAGCATTGCACACAGTGGGTGCACAGATTGTGCTGGCTGGGCAGCGCCCACCTGCCCAGCTAACCAACCTGGACCAACGCTTGCGCTCACGTTTCGAGGGCGGACTAGTGGTCGAGTTGGTCGAACCGGATGTCGAGACACGCTATTCCATTTTGATGACCAAAGCGGCTCAACGTGGTTTTGCAACCCGCCTCTCCGACGAAATCCTATCGATGATTGCGCAGGAAACACAGGGCAGCGTGCGAGACCTGGAAGGGGCGCTGAACCGGGTGATCGTGAATGCGATGGTCGATCCAGTCCACCCACCGTCCATCGAGACCGTTGCCGAAGCGATCAGCCAGGTGCAGAGTGCGTCACAAGCTGGTTCTGGTACTGGCCTGGTGATTGACGACATCTTGATGGCAGTGTCGGACTACTATGATGTGGACATACAGGACATTATGGGGCGGG
>JAADYZ010000120.1 GCA_010092775.1 Chloroflexota bacterium | reverse complement strand
TTTTTTTTTTATTTTCCCCCCCCCCCCCCCTCATAAACCACAACCCCTTGGGGCTCCTGCTTTTTTTTTTAATTCTCCCGGGGGGGGGGGGGGGGCGGGCTGTCGAGGGGCCGCCTGTGGGCGTCGGACCAACGCCGACCGGGGGCGGAATGCTGGTGCCACCCGATGAGCCTCCTTCTGGCGAAAAGGCCACCGAGGTTGGCAGCGGCTGAGTCGGTTGAACCGTCGGCTGGGTATTCACACTTGCAACGGTCGCCGTTGCAATGGGTGTCGGAGTCAGAACCAATGTTGCGAGCTGTTTGCCTTGCAGCTCAAACAAATCAGCCACCTCAAACGGATCGTCGCTGACCTGCTCTGTTTGGCAGCCAACCAGGCCAATCACTAGCAAGACGATGACAAATGTCACCCGGAGAATATGACATGTGGAGAATTGCAGCATGGCGCTCAGTGTAGCAAAATGTGCTCGCATTGGCCATTGTCAAAACTGCTGGTGCGCAAGGTGCCCCGATCAACTTACAACCACCTATCGGTTCTGCCCAGCATAATGCGTATTGTGGCATTATGTTAGAGGTGACCACGCGCAGCTAGGGGATATATGCCAACCTTATCCGATGATGTGACCATCTATCACGCTGATGAACGCCTTCCCGCTCGCCCGGTTCGGGCGCAGTCGTGGCGCCTGACGCCTTACGCGCATCTCCGTGGTCATGGTCGTTGGACGCCCGACGGAGGATTCCTGGCACTCAGCCTTCGACCCACTGAGGTACTCGTGGAACGGCGCGGCCAGCCGACGCAACGCATCCCACTTGAGGACAGCAACACACGCAGGCGACTGGTGTTTAGCTCTGGCATCTTACTCGTTCTTTTGCTGATCTATCGCGCCCTGGTCAACCGGCTAGGCCGCCGAATATTGCAGATCAGGTCATAGGATAATCGTTGACTAGCGTGGCTTTTCAAGCGAACAAGATTGGTTTAAGATGGAATCAGCGCAAGGTTAACAAACTGACGATGAAAACTTCACGAGCTGTACAGACGCTTGCCGATCACTATCTGCGCGGGTTGACCGTCTCTTCCGTATTCGGTAAACCGGTCCAGAAGGGTCAGCAGACCATCATTCCGATCAGTGAGCTGCGCATGGTCATGGGTCTCCGTGGCGATGAACTTGGCGAAGCTGAGGGGCTGGGTGGCGCTGGCGTAGCCCGTCCAATTGGCTACCTTGAAATCACCGATGACAGTGTTCGCTTTAGACCGACCACTCCCGCTCATGTGGCACTCGTGATCATCTCTGGCATGATTAGTGGCGTTGTCCTCACTCTTCTGATCTATCTCCTTGTCCGTACCTTGAGCCAAGAGAATATCCTCTCATCCCAACACCACCCCTGATAGGTAGGAGCCAACCTCTATGCAAAGCGACATTTCACGCAATCATCTTCTTGGTGCTCCAGCGCCAGACTTTCTACTACCCGACGTGCTCTCTCACGGTTACGTCAGCCTGGCAATGGCCCGCGGTCGCTTGACGGTGATCACCTTTTGGTCTGCACGCAGCCATTGGTCCAAAGCTTACGATACCTACTTTGCGTTGAACGCCCGCCTATGGGAGCGCAGTGGGATCTGGCTGGTCATGATCAACAGTAACGCCAACGAGACCGCCACCATGATGCAAATGCAGGCTATCATTCATGGCCTGCCCGGCCCAATCCTGCACGATGCCGACAGCCAGGTCGCACGGGCCTATGCAGCGGAAAAAACACCCCAGGTGTTCGTCATCTCGCGGAATGGGCAGGTTGTTTATCAGGGCGCTATTGATGATCGCAGTCGCCCCGAGATGGCTGGAACAGTCAACTATTTGGAACAAGCCATTCTAGCAGCCGAGCAAGGCCGACGCCCGATTGAGGCCGTGACTGAGCCAACGGGCAACGCCATCATCTTCTCTTAGAATCAAACAGCCGCTCTCGGTTCGAGAACGGCTGTGATCTAGCGTGTTAAGCCAGCCGACTAAGACTGGGTCGGTGTCTTTTCCTCTTCGGGTTCGGCCTCCGCCTCACCTTCAGCGGCGTCTTCGGACTCTGCGACGATCGCCTCTTCGGCCACATCGGATTCGTCCGCGTCTAGGGTCTCATCCTCATGCTCGCCGTCGGCTTCATGGTCGCTCGGCTGGCGCTCTTCAGCATAACGCTCAGCCTGTTCAGCCCGTGCCCGTCGACGCTCCTCACGTGCCGCCTCGCGCGCGGCCAAGCGCTCTGCACGACGGCGCTCACGCTCCCGCTGACGAAACCATTCCTCGCGCTCCTCGACGGTCTGCGGCGCTTCCCAGAAGGGGATGCGAATCACGCTGTAGCGTTCGAGCAGCAGAACGATACCAACGACGACATAGACAATCGACATCACATGCGAGGTGCTGATCTCATTGCCGTTTTGCAGCACAATCAAGGCCGGTTGATCCGGACGGAAAAACTCGACCACAAAGCGGATCGCACCAGCCGAAAGCAAGTAGGCGCCGACGAGCGTTCCGCGCACGATCCGATCTTCATTTTGCTTGTACAGATAGTACAGCAGCCCAAATGCAGCCAACAACAGCACCATCTCGTAGATCATGGTGGGATGGAAGCGGGCATCTGCCGGCAGGCTGGCGAAATCGGGCAATCGATATTGAGCTGGAACCAGCATACCGAACCAGGTTGACTCTGTCGGTGGCCCATACAACTCCACATTGATGAAGTTGCCAACACGTCCGATGGCTTGTCCAATCAGCAAGCCCATCAAACCCGCATCTGCCATCAACCAAGTGTCGATTTTCCGGATACGCCCATAGATGATCAGCGCGATGATACCGAAAACTGCCCCACCGAAGATGTTCATACCGCCTAAGCGCGGGTTAATGATCTCCAAGGGGCGGGCAAAGCTGAAGGCGCTGTCTCCACCCAGCATATCAGCGAAGACATACCACAGGCGGCCACCTAACAGCGCTGGGATCAAAATCCAGAGCAATGCATCCCAAACCAAGTCGGGGTCATCGCCCTCATTCTTGACGTGCTGCGCAGCATAGAAGGCGCCCGCAAAGATACCAATCGCCGCCGTGATCCCATACCAATAGATCAGCGGTACGGCTTCTCCCCCCCACGGGATACACAAAGCGACCCGGCGATCAGCCATACAGGTCAGTATCGCGTCCCACATAAGTTCCTCACAAACTCTCTATTGAGATCAAATTCAACTTCATGCCGCGTGTGCGACAATCCCTATAATTATCAGGTCCGAAGTAATTTTGCCACAATTCGAACTGCTTACACAGGCCAGGTCACGGCGCATGACAATTGTCATAGCACCCTCCTGATTGCCGTCAGGCCCAACTAATGACGCGCTGGACTGTTGTTTCAGACCTGACCCTGTAAGCTAAGGGTGGTGGTGGTTTGCGGGGGAGTTGCGCCCCATCACGATCATGAAAGCCAGCAGAAGAGAGAATCATGAAAAACATCCTGTTCGTCCTTGTTGCGCTCGTCGCAGCGTCAATTGCCTGTGGCCAGGGAACACCCAGCCAGCCTCCAGCCAGTGAACCTCAGCCCGCCCCAGAAAGCACCACGGAGAGCGGGTTGAACCCCACACCGACCGGCGAAGCCGTTGCACCTTCTGAACCAACGCCTACCATCGAGGCGATTACTGTTGAACCGGAGATCACCCCGACAGTCGTCGTTGATAATTCACTCGCTGATCCGCAGCGTTGGGCGGCAGTTGATGCCTTCGTCAACGAGTTTAGCCTCGATAACAGCGTGGTCATGGTCGGGACGGTAGACGGACTGGTCTATCTGGATCGTCAGGACATTGCTACTGAACACATCGGCGTGCCAGTCTGGTCCGCATCAAAGTGGTTGACCGCAGCGACCATTATGCACTTGGTTGAAGATGGTGTGATGTCGCTGGATGATAACCCACAGGACTATATCGATTGGTGGACAGACGATCCCGCCGACTCACGCAGCCAGATTACCCTGGGCCATCTGCTGTCGATGACGGCTGGATTCTGGGGTGAACCACTGTGCATTTGGAATGGCAATGCTGACCGGGATGAATGTGCGCAGAATGTGTACAACATTTGGCATACTAACCCACCCGGCGAGACTTTCTTCTACAGTTCCAGCCATATGCACATCGCTGGCTTGATGGCCTCCAATGCCACCGGCCAGGATTTCAACAGCCTGTTCCGGCAAGAAATCGGTGAGCCACTGGGTATGACGGCGACAGCACTCTATTCGCTGCCGAGTGAGACAAACCCCTTCATGGCAGGTGGTGCCGTGATGACCGCCAACGACTACAGCCTCTTTTTGCAAGCGATGCTCTCCGGCGAAATGCTCGCCAGTTCTCAGGGCATCATGTATACCGACTGGACATCCGAATCGGTCGACATTCTCTATTCACCAGTTCAGTCGGTTACTGAGTGGCACTATGGTCTGGGTGCCTGGCGCGAATGTCTGAGCGATACCTGGATCGAGAGCTGCAACGAGCCGCGCATCATTTCGAGCGGCGGCGGTGGAGGCTTCTTCCCCTGGATCGATATCGAGAACAACTATTGGGGAATCGTTGGGCAAGCCAACGGGGACCTGGCCCAGTCGATCGAGCTAGCCTTGATCATTCGCCCAATGGTTGTTGAAGCCCTTAACGCGCCCTAGGTGCTGAGCACACTGCGGGGCCACGCCTATTCGGGATTGGCCCCCATCCCATTCAGAAAGACCTGCCCAAAGGCACCCAGCAAAGCCACATCGACATCCACGTTCGGTTGGACAGATGGGTCCCCCATAATCCGCAAACAAAGCAAGCCGAAGAACTGCGCATAAACCAAACGTGCGACGGCCGACGCATCAACTGAGTCGACTAGCTCACCTTGTGCTTGCAAAGCGCCCAGCGCTCGCTCTGTACGTTGCAGCACTGGTGCAACAAATGATTCGAAGTAGCGTTGGCGCAAATCTGGTGTCGCCAGGATTTCCGGGATCACCGCTCGAAACAAAGTATAGTTTTCACGTACCCGCTCTAAATGATCGCCAAAGTAGTTGGCCATCATCCCACTGAGTTCGGCTTGCTGTGCTCGCGCGACTCGCGCCTCAAACTGCTCGGCTTCGACCAGTTGATCGAATAGAGCCAGCAGCAGCGCTTCCTTGTTTGCAAAATAATTGTAGATCGTCCCGTCTGCCACATCGGCGGCTTGGGCAATGTCCTTGATCGATGCGCCGCTGTAGCCCAATTCAGTGAACACCTGGGCGGCAGCGCTCAGGATTTGCTCTTGCCGTTGGGCGGCACGCCGTTCCCGGCGTGATGGTTCGGCTGGATTTGTCATCAGATTGTCCCTTTTGGGTATTGTGTCTGGAACCAAAATACCATATAATGAATTCAAATTCAATTAGTGAATACCAATTCACTTTATCTCACAGAGGGAGAATCACCATGACGATGTTGTCTTCGATCTTAATTGGTTTGAGTGTGTTTGCGGTCGGTTTGTTCTGTGGCCTGATGTTCACGCTGGTCTTCATCATGCAGATGAAATGGAATCGCCAAACAGGCAGCGAATACATGACGGATATTCAGCCTTTTCTGGAAGTTGCCAAGGGGCACTGGGTCATTCAGATCGTGATGTTCACCGTGATCTTGGCCCCGATCGGTGCCGCCATCGCACTGGACGGCACGGCCTCAGCGATCACCCCAGCCCTGATCTGGGCAGGTACCATCATCTTCATGATCGGCGTGTTTGGCGTAACGATCGCGTTGAACTTCCCAGTTTATGATGCGATGATGAGCATGTCTGCAGAGCAGCCCAGCGATGAGTGGCCGCAGCTCCGTCAACGCTTTTTCGCGCTCAATCTCAGCCGTATGATCGCATCCGGGATTTCGTTCTTGGCCTTCATCACCGTCTTGATCGTCTAGCTACGCCAGCGCCTTGATGGGAATGTGTACGTCCCGTATTCAGGACCTGACGTCTTTGGGGTCTGGCATGTCATAGAGGACCGCACGTATTCGCCTGGCAAACTGGTACCGGTTTGCCTCCATCCATGTCCCTAGCACATTGTAGGCAATGTAAGAATAATCACGAGCGCCCTGAACGACATAGGTTGCTACCTCATGGTCTTGCAGCATGCCGCGTGTTACTGGCACACCCGCTGGCAGCCTGAACGCGTCCCCGCTCTCGCCTTTTACCTCACAGCCTCACTCCATGTAACAAACAGATTATCGATCAAGGTCCGGATGTGTCGCTCCCTGACAGACACACATGCTAAGATCCGCGTAGTTTCGTATCGCAATACAGGGAGAGCCAATGAACGAAAGCGAAGCACAATCCTATTTGATCGCACACGGTCTGATGCCCATCACCGATCAATACGGGCAGGAACTCTTTTTGCGTAGGGCCAAAGAGGGTGACCTGAAAGCCGTTCAAGCCTATATCGCGATCGGTATGCCGATCGATGTTGGCGAGGAATCGACCGCTTTGATCCGAGCAGTGGAAGGTCGCCATGCTGAGCTCCTGCGCTGGCTGATCGAGGCAGGGGCCAATCTAGAAGCGCTAGACGACGATGGTGATACGGCATTACAGACTGCCGTCAACTGGAACCACCCCAACATGCTGGCGATTTTGATCGCGGTGGGTGCGAATGTCAACTGTCAGGCTACCAACGGTTGGACTCCGTTAACTAAAGCACTGAGCCAAGGTAACGGCTCAATGGTGCGCAGCTTGGTGGAAGCAGGCGCAGACCTGAGCTTAGGTGGTAAGTCGGGGCGACCACCCCTGTGGTGGGCCATCAAAGAAGGGCACTCAGTCGATGTTCTCCTGCGGGCGGGGGCTGATCCCAACTTGCGCGTTTTGGAGAGCGAACACCCGCTGCTGGTCTATGCGCTCTACCGAGAACAGAGCACCCCTGCCCGTCTGCTGATCGAAGGCGGAGCAGACCTGAATGCCGAAAACCGCTATGGCTGGAACGCCTGGATGACGGCCACCTACTTTGAGCTTCCCGAACTCGTTATGTTGATCGAAGAGCGAGGCGGCAGCCCTAAGCGACAAAGCGAGGTGCGCTGCCTTTTGGCAGCCAGGAACGACGACGCCGACGGGATGCTAGCGGCAATCAACGACGGCGCAGACCCTAACTCACATGATATATTCGGCATCACCCCGCTGATGTGGGCCGCCCGTAAAGGCTGGCTCGCGGCAGCCAAGACTCTGGTTGAAGCTGGCGCTGATGTCAACGCAGTCGATGAAGATGGCTGGGCCGCGATCTCCTTTGCCGCTACCAACGGTCATGAGGCGCTCGTAGACTGGCTGCTAGACCAAGGTGCGAAAGTCAAAGATGGGCTAACCCTCTTTCTGCATGGGGTTCCCAGGACAGGCAAGCTGAATATCGTCAAACGTTTACTGGATGCTGGTGCCGACCCCGATGAACAAGACCGCTTCGGGCAGCCGACCTTATTGGAAGCTGTTAGCGGCGAAGATGAAGAGGCTAACCTGGCCCTGTTCGAGATGCTCATTGAGGCTGGGGCCGACGTAAATGTGCGCTATAGCAGTGGTGCAACCGTCTTGCTC
>JAADYZ010000119.1 GCA_010092775.1 Chloroflexota bacterium | reverse complement strand
TCGATCGCTATGCGAACCGATCAATAGCGGTGTTGACAGCTTTTCTGGCCTTAGGGGCAATCTATACCATTGCCTATGGCCTGTGGTTTTTGTGGCTCGGCCCGATAGCCGGCCAGCCACTAGTCGGTTTGATCGCGACAATCGTTTGTGCAATGCTAGCCATTCCACTCTGGAAGCCGATTGCACGGTTAGTGGACCATCTTTTTTATGGTGGCTGGTACGACTATCGAACCGCAGTACGTGATATTCTGGAACCTTTGCACATTTACCAGCAGCCACAGGATCTGATCAGTCAGGTGGCTACTCGCGTACATGAGGTCATGAAATACGATTTTGTGATGTGCCTCAACTATGAGGGCGGCGCAGCGCTGGCTGGTCCAATGTCGATGCAAGATATGGATAGCGTTGTAGGCCGTGACATGCACCTGGGACGGCATGTCGCGCTGGCCCAAACCATCGAGGCGCAGCGCAAACCGGTCCATCTACATGATCTGCTCCAGCAGATTGGTTCCACCAGCAATCTAACCCTCTTGGAGCAGCAGCTCTTGGGCCTTGAACAAGCCCGCTTGTGGGTGCCGCTGCAAGGCTACTCAGATGTGATAGGTCTGCTGGTGGTTGGTGCCAAGCGTGGCGAAGAAGAGAGCAACGGCAAAGATATCGAGATTCTGGAGACAATTGGACGGCAGTTTGGTGTCTTGCTGCAAAACGCCTGGATCTTCTCCAATCTTCGCCAAGAAGTGGAAGAAGGACGATCGATCCGTCGGGAGGCCCTAGCCGCCCGTGAGGAGGAGCGTCGACGCATCGCACGTGAACTGCACGATGAGATTATTCAGTCGTTGGTGGGCTACATGTATCTTATCAGCCAGATCAGGTACCTTGACAAGAGCGATAAGCACCGCATTCCAGAGCGCATTGACGTCTTGCAGGAGACCCTTCGGGACATCATCTACGACGTGCGCCGCATCTGCACCGACTTGCGCCCGCCGGTCCTGGATGAAGTCGGTCTGGTGGCGGCCATTGGATCATTGGCGCGTTCGGTCGATTCAGGTCTAACGATCGACCTGCAAATCGAAGACGATCCAGAGGTCGAGATTCCTGATGCGGTGAGTCTCACCACCTATCGCATCGTACAAGAATCGCTGCACAACATCGACCGTCATGCCCAGGCCTCCCATGCCACTGTCGCGCTGTCCATTAACCAGCATGACATTCGCCTTGTTGTACTCGATGATGGCCGCGGCTTCGAGATGCCCGCCGAACTAAGCGAGTTCCTTCGGCGGGGCCATCTTGGTTTAGTAGGGTTGCGAGAACGCCTAATGGGCGTTAACGGCACCCTCAATGTAAAATCTGCCCCAGGAGAGGGGACGCTCATAGAAGCCCTCATTCCGTTAAGCATCGAAGACGATACCAACTAAGCAACGAAGTCAAGGCAGGTGACTATGCCAATCCGGGTTCTCATCGCAGATGACCATAAGGTGGTGCGCACGGGCATCATCGCGGAGCTGTCTCGACACGACGATATTGAGGTGATTGGAGAGGCGATTGATGGCGAGGAGGCACTGCGGCTCACCCAGGAACTTAAGCCGGATGTGCTGCTGCTGGACATCCAGATGCCCAAAGGCAATTTGAAGGCTGCGCAGGTAATCGAGCAATTGGCTCAAGCTGACAACCCGGTCCGTGTAGCGATCCTGACGGGCTACCATGAGGGTGAGATCGTCCAAGCGATGTTGCAGGCTGGTGCCGCTGGTTACGTCCTCAAGGATGAAGACCCCAACTTGATTTCAGAGGCGGTGCGCCAGGTGTTCACAACTACGACGCCTTGGCTGAGTCCGTCTGCGACGAGTGAACTTATTAAGGCGACAGCCACCCTCCACGTCGATGATTTTGAGAAACTCACGCAGCAAGAGGCGCTTATCTTGCGGAAGATCGCACGTGGTGTGTCCAACGAAGACTTAGCTGAAGAGCTATCCATCACGGTACACACTGTGAAGAACCATATCACGTCCATTTACCGCAAGATCGGCGTCAACAGTCGCGCCGCAGCCGTTGCTTACGCCTGGGAAAACGGGCTTGTCAACCGCGAAGTGGACGACTATTAGAGGCTACCCGTCAAAGTGGCGGTAAACCCACTCGCCGCCAATCATCGTCCCCTCCACAGCGGTCGCCCCAATTTCCATCGGGTTGATGGTAAGAATATCCTGCTCCAGCACCACCAGATCAGCAAGATAGCCAGGAGCCAGCCGCCCCAAGCGATCTTCCATCCCGGCAGCGTAGGCTGCCCCCACGGTAAAGCCATGGAGCGCCTCACTGACGCTCAGCGCCTCTTTGTTTTGGTTCCGCCATCCCCTGGGCCCTGGCGATCCATCCGGGCGGCGTCGCGTCACGGCGGCCTGAATGTTTGGCAGCGGCTCAATCGCCTCAATTGGGGCATCACTACCCAGTGCCAGGGTGGCGCCTGCATCCACTTGGAGACGCCAATTGTAGGCGTAAGCGGCGCGATCTCCCCAATAGTCGTCGGCCATGATCATATCCGAGGTGGCATGGATGGGCTGCATCGACGCGATCACCCCAAGCTGACCCAGGCGCGGCCCATCATCAGGGTGAATAACCTGGACATGCTCAATGCGGTGGCGACGATCAGAGGGTTGAAGTCCACGCGCGGCTTCTTCCTGACGAACGGCCTCGTAGATTCGCAGAACTTCACGCACCGCACGATCGCCAATGGCGTGAATTGTGGAGGGGAAACCGGCCGCGCTTGCACGGCTGACATTATGCAGCATCTCTTCAGGGTCAGCGGTGCAAATGCCGAAGTTATCCACTTCGTTTTCGTAAGGCTCGATCATCCAGGCCGTGCGCGGCCCTAAGGCACCATCGGCAAAGGTCTTGATCTGCCCCAAGCGCAGCAGGTCATCCCCAAAGCCAAAGCGCAGACCCAGGTCCACGGCCCAATCGAGCTGGGGTACATTGATCATCTTGACGATGCGGAGGCTGAGATCGCCGCGCTCTTTGAGCAATTGGAACGCACGCAGAGCCAAATCCCAATCGAAGTCGTGCACGCCTGTCAGGCCGTTGCGATGTGCCCGTTGGATAGCGACCTTGACTTGCTCTGCGACTTGTTCTGGTGAAGGGCTAGGGATAACCTGGCTGACGAGTTTCATGGCGGTCTCTAGCAGCACGCCGGTTGGCTGCCCGGCCTCATCCCGCATGATCTGCCCGCCAGGTGGGTCCTCGGTTGTCGCCATCACGTTGGCCGCCTTCAACGCAGGTGTATTGACCCAAGCGGCATGTCCGGAGCGGGCCGGTAAGTACACGGGATTGTCAGGCAGAAGCTCATCTAAGATGGCAGCCGTCGGAAAGGCGCGATCTGGCCAATCGTCTTGGGCCCAGCCACGGCCCCGCACCCATTCGCCTGGCGGACTGTCTTGCGCCTGATCAGCGACCAATTGAGCCGCATGTTGCGCCGAAGTCGCGGCGGTCAAATCGGCGTGATGAAGGAAATCTGCGTACCAGGAGAGATGAACGTGAGCGTCGGTTAGACCAGGGATGACGGTTTTGCCATCCAGATTGATGGCAGCACCTCTGGGCTTGAGCAGCGTGAGCATGGCCTCGTCGCTGCCGAGGGCAACGATCCTGTCGTCGCGGATGGCCAAGGCCGTCACCTTGGGCATCCTGTCAAACTGCGTGTGGATCATTCCATTAAACAAGACGGTATCAGCGTACATCAATAGCCTCTCCTTCAATCGAGTGCAAAAGAGAGCACGCTCATAGGGTGCTCTCTTAGTGCAGGCTTGGTCAATTAACCCAGGCTGATTAGTCGCGTCTGGGGATGATCTGGACTTTGCGATTCTTGCCACTACCAACGCTCTCCGTCGAAACCGTGTCATCGTCGCGCAGCGTAATATGGATAATGCGGCGCTCGTTAGGCGGCATCGGTTCTAGCGTCGTCTTGCGGCCCGTTTGGCGAGCTTGGGCAGCCATGTGCTTCGCCAGACGACGTAGAGAGTCTTCGCGTTTGGTCTTATAGCCTTCCACATCGATCACCACATTGGAGCGGCGTTCAAGCTGACGACTCACGATGAGGCGGGTGATGAGTTGGAGATCGGCCAGGGTTTCTCCATTGCGACCGATCAGTTCATCCAGGCCCACACCTTGTACGTCCAAAATCCAGGGGATTTCGCCATTGTCTTCATCTGTGGCTATCAAGTCTGACCGTCGTGCATACACGGTCGCATCGATCTTCATACGCTTGAGTAGTTCCTGCAATACCTCTTGCGCAATGCTGACCTCACCCTCGTTCTCGGTGCCTCGGTTCTCCAGGATGACAGAGGCACCAGCCGCATTGCGGGGCATCGCGATAGGGGTCAGGCGAACGACTGCATCTTGCGACTCCATGCCGTACATGCTGGGTCGCTCTTCGGAGACGACCTCAATAATGACTTCAGTTCGAGAAAGCCCCAGGTTCTCTAACCCCGCTTGGATCGCGTCTTCAACGGTCGGCGCGCTGATCTCAATCGGGCTGGGGAGGGGGTTATCTGTCACACTCATGATTCCTCGTTACAGACTGCGTACCTGTGTCTTATCCTCTTTTGCGGCTCATACTCTTGGGACGCTGCTTCTTGGAGGTATCTTCAGGCTCCCCGAGGCCGAGCAACCCTTTCAAGCTGAAGCTGCCATCTTCCGTGCCGAAGAGATTCTTCAAGCTGGCACGTCCCATGGCCGCATACTGTATCGTACCAATAATGCTCGAAATCACCCAATAGACTGACAATCCGGATGGGAAAGTCAGTGACAGGTAGCCGATGAACAGCGGCATGACAATTGACAAGGTGCGGGTCATGGCAGCCTGCTGCGGGTCGGTCGATGGTGGGGTGAGCAAGCGCTGCTGGAAGAAACTCGATACGACAACCAGGATTGGCAGGATAGGTGTTGGGTCCGGCTGGCCGAGGTTGAGCCACAGGAAGGTCGGATCCAGAGGGATGAGATCCGCCGAGTTGGGCAAAAAAGGCGGGCTGACCTGATACAAGTGCTGCGACAGCTCCAGAAGCTGAATCGGGGACTGTGCCAGTGAACGGGTAATCGCTTGGTACAGGCCAAGCAAGATTGGAAGCTGGATCAGAGTCGGGAGGCAACCTCCCAGCGGCTGAATGCCTTCCTCGCGATAGAGGTTCATCATCTCTGTTTGGAGCTTGGTCGGATCGTCTTTGTACTTCTCTTGCAGTTTCTTCAGCTTGGGCTGCACTTCTTGCATTCTTGCCGTCGAACTAAGCTGACGGTAGCGCAGTGGGAAGACAATCGCGTTGATGATCAGGGTGAGGGCGATAATGGCGAGAATTGGATTCTGACCCAGAATGCCATACATCCAGATGAGCAGGTTAAGCATTGGGTCAAGAATAAAGGTATTCCACATGAGTTCACCTCAATAGATGCCCGCTAGTTGCCGGGCTGTGGGTCGAAGTGCCAGGCTTCGACCAGGCTTTCGATATCGAGTGCGTAAAGTGGGAAGTCACCCTGGTGGGCAGCCAATAGGATAACATTGTTGTAGATGATTGGTGCCGTATAAACGGGCACAGCACGCTCGCTGGTGTTCGGGAAGAACAAGAATGATGTAGTGAAATCGCCTTCCAAAGTCACCGAGCGCTCTTCTGGCTCACCGGTGGCTGGGTTGAGGAGATGTAGATTTTGCTGGCTGGTACCAGAGGTCACGAAAAGCAGTCGGCGCTCGGGATCAGATAGTTCGACCAGTACCGGCGATTCCACCACCTGTCCGGCCAGTATCTCAAAATTCCAGACTAGTTCGCCGCTGTCTCGCTCAAGGGCGAAGACTTGCCCATCTAGGTCACCAGAGATAATCAGGTCATTCTCTGCATCGTAAATGGGCTGTGCCCACACCCAGTTTGTGGCCTCGTAGGTCCACAGCACCTCTTGTGTTTCAAGGTCTAATGCGTAAAGCTCGTTAAAGAAGGTGCCGAAGTAAACGACGCCATCCAACACCAATGGTGTGATGGCCATCGCGCCAATGTCTTCATCCCCTTCAGGGAAGCGCCAGAGCATCTCGCCGCTCTCAGCATCGACCGCATAAAGATGGCGATCGAGCGAGGTATAGTACAAGATGCCATCTTCAATCGTCGGGCGGGCCCAAATGCCACGCGTGCCTTCTGGCGCAAAAGTCCAAATCGGCTCGCCACTGTCCAAGTCGACGGCGTGCAGCACACCACCCGAGTCGCCCAGATAGATCGTATCGCCCTCGATTATCGGGCCACCGATGGAACGCTCGCCGTTGGTCTGGTAGATCCACAGCTCGGTACCTGTTTCCCGATCAAGTGCGACCAGATTGTCGACAAAGTCGGTGATAATCACCTTGTCTTCGGTGACAGCGGGTGGCGCATAAAAAGCCCTTCCGCCGGTGATCCCGCCACCACCTGAAACCTCCAGAGGGTAGCGCCAACGGGCAAAGGTGGTTTCGGCATTGATGGCGTATACGCGTTGGCCGCTGGCCAGGTAGATGGTGTCGCCCTCTACCGTCATGCCAGGCCAACTCGATGCTGTAAGGATGGCGGCAGTGTTTGCACAAGCCACGAGGCTCAGGCTGGCGATCAGCGCAAGCCCAAGCAAGAAACGTCGCATAGAGCGGTTCATCAAAAATGAAACTCCTCTGGGACCGGGTCAACGCCCCCTTGCGAAAAGGGATGACAGCTCAAGATGCGCTTAGCTGCCAAATAGCCACCCTTGAAGATGCCAAAGCGCTCAATGGCTTGATAGCCATAGGTCGAGCAGGATGGCACATAGATGCAAGATGGGGGTAAAGCGGGCGAAATGAACTTTTTATAGAAACGGATCAGACCAAGCGCTGCAACTTTCAACGCGTTTTTTCCTTGTTACTCTACCATCTCAGTAAAGATACGTGCTTTTCGGATAAGACGTTTCAACCCAAGCTCAAGTTCATGATAACTTGCAGGTGCCGCAGCGGCGTAGGCAATTACAACAACATCGTAACCAGGCGAGACGGATGGCAGGAGAGCGGCAAGGGCGGCCCGGATCCGGCGGCGGACGCGGTTGCGGACCACTGCCCGTTGATCTACGCGCTTGCTCACAACGATGCCGAAGCGGCTTAAGTCCAATTGGTTAGCAACGGCAGCTAACGCCAAAAGCTCACCGCGCCATTGTTTGCCCGTCTGACGGACCGTTTCAAACTGCTGGGGCGTCTTCAGGCGATGGGGGTGAGCTAACATCAGGCTTAATCAAGGCCCTCAAACCTACGAGTTCCAGTTGACTTTCTTCACATGCCTTGGTTTGACAGCCAACTGCTTGCGTCCTTTGGCGCGTCGCGCCTTGAGCACTTTCCGGCCACCTTTGCTCTTCATGCGGCGGCGGTAACCATGTGTGCGGAGGCGCTTCCGCTTCTTTGGATTCCAGGTGCGCTTGGTCATGATGGTAACTCTCTATCCTACTGAACAATTGAGCCGCCCCAGAAGGGTGGGGCGGTGAATAGACTCCAATGAAAAGCTCGAAGGATTATAGCGCACGGTCCAACGCGCGGCAAAGGATGATCACGCTGGCTTTGGCGAAGCAATTGAAGCCGGTGCGGACTTGTGGTAGACTCTATCGGCATATTGGGGAGTGGCCAAGCGGTAAGGCAACGGCCTTTGGAGCCGAAGATCGTAGGTTCGAATCCTACCTCCCCAGC
>JAADYZ010000118.1 GCA_010092775.1 Chloroflexota bacterium | reverse complement strand
GCTTAACGATTGACAGGCCCAGTCCGCTGCCTTGCTTGGTGCGATCTTCGCCCAATATGCGATAGAAGCGCTCGAACACGCGGGCTTGCGCGTCCTCCGGAATTCCCAGGCCATTGTCGATGACCTCAACCAGAACCCGCTCTTCATCTGAACGTACATGCAGCTCAATCCTGCCGCCTTCGTGTGTGTACTTGATACCATTGCTGACATAGTTGGCCATGGCCCGCTCCAACCAAACCTCGTTGCCAGCCACAAAGGGCAGATTATCTTCGACATGCAGCGTCAGCGTTTGCTGTTTAAGCTCCGCTTCGGCCTGATGTTCTTCAATCACCTGGGTGGCGATTTCGTCCAAGCGGATGCCATGCTCCAGGACCAGGCCATCTTCAAGATGTTGAAGGTTCAGGAGATTGTCGACCAGACGCTCCATGCGACGAAGGCCTTGCGAAGCTAATTCGACCAGGCGTTGGACTTGCGGCGTGCCCGTGCGAGTCAGTTCGCGCAGCATTAATAACGCGGTATTGGTTGAACCGAGCGGACTGCGCAAGTCATGCGAGACGGTCTGGACCATCTGCGTCTTCAACTCGTCCATCATGCGAAGGTGGGTCACATCGCGGACTAGCAGGAGCCAGCCCTTGAAGCCGGTTGTCTGATCGTGTAGCGGTGTCAGCGAACAGGCTAGGATCGCCCGCAGGCGGTCGGTCTGCACCGCCACATCGATTTCTTGACGGGGTTGCTGCTCCTGCGCGAGCAACCGGCTGGTGGCGCTCACTATCGCGTCTGGCAGGCCGCTTTCCTCCAGCGGTGCGCCGAGCACTTGAGCCGATTCGAGGCCAAACAAAGCTATGGCGGCTGGATTGAGGTCGATCAGGCTGCCACGCTCACCCAGAACAAAGACGGCATCGCTGAGGCCAGCCATCAGGGCTTGCTGTCGCCCAAGCGTGTTGAGCACGCTTGTGTAGCGCCGGGCATTCTCCAGTGCTGAGCCGACCACATCAGCGACGGCGCTGAGCAGTTTCAAATCCTCTGGGCTGAAGTCATAAGGCTGGTAGCTAAGTGCGCTCAAGATGCCGGTGACCCGTCCATCCGCGTGCATCGGGGCCAAGGCCTGCGCCATGATCCCTTCTGCCTGGAACTCGGTATGCGCGATACGCGGCTCTTTGGAGACGTCCCCCGTGACGATCAGCTCATCGGCGGTCACGCATTCCCAGGCCAAGCCTTTGCCGATCGGCATACGCAGGCCCATCTCCACAAAATCGCGCCGCCAGCCGCGCTGAGCCTGCAAGATGATCTCCTCGCGCCGGTCATCGATCAAGCTGATGCCGGTGGCCTCCACTGGCAGGACCTTCATCACGGCAGCGAGGGCAAGCTGCAAGGTCTCCTCAAAGTCCAGCGATTGGTTAACGGCCAGCATGACCTGATTGACGGCAGCAATGTGGGCAGTCCGCTGGCTTGCATTGACATCGGAGGGGGAGGTCTGATTGGTCACAGTCATACCTGCTCTCGGCTGGGCCAGAATGGCGAAATCGTCGCTCAAGTTAAGCGCCATTATAACGCATGATCAACATCAGGTGGACCACAGCCTAACAATCTTGATTCAGTCGATGGGGCTGCTCTCATCCGGCGGCAGACCATCCAGGTGCGCGAAAGGAGATTGGCGCTCGGCGGAGGCGTCGGGGAGGTCGGCAATCACGTTCCGGCAGCGATCGAGCCACTCCAAATAGAGTTCTTCAATCGCGATGCCGAAGTCGAGTGTGAGTTGTTGGAGCTTGTCCCAGCGACCTTCATCTGATTCTTTGGGTCGGCCAATCTGGATCGCCCGATAGCTTGCCAAGCGGTCGACGTGGTCAGCGCGCTGCGCTTGCAGTAGATCGATCAACTCGCTGTTGCTGACATGCCAGGCGAAGAACAGGCGGATCAAAAAGGGATCGCGCAGGACCGGCGGCGCTTCGTGCAGGCGCATCCACTCGTCCAAGTGATCGCGCCCGGCTGGGGTGATATGGTAGACCTTGCGATGGGGCTTGCTGGAGTCATCGAGTTCCATACGGACCAGGCCATCCGCATCCAGCTTGCGCAGTGTCCGGTAGATCTGAGACGCGTCGGCAGGCCAGAAGTAGTTGGCGGAACGATCGAAGACTTGATGCTTGAGTTCATAGCCCGTCATCGGGAACAAATCGACAATGCTGAGGATGGCATAGGTCAAGGACATGGGACCTCCGGGATCAATGTCATGCGATAGAAGGACATTATACACTATTGGACTAGTCCAGTATGACCTAAATTGTAGATGATACTAGACATGTCCACTACTGATAGGACCTTGAGATGACTTTATTGAGACAACAACTCAACACGATTGAATGGAAGAAACTGATCGTCCCACTGGGCATCATGGCGGCTTTTTGGGCGCTAGCAATTATCGGATATATCTCCTCCGGCTGGTGGGAGATGCTGCTGAACTTCGGCTACCTTGGGACGGCGCTGGGCGTCGGCTTGGGTCTGTATGCCACACTGCCGAAGAAAAAGAAACCGGTCGGGCGGCGGGTGGCGCTGCTGCTAATCGGAATCTACTTAATCGGACTCGTCGGACTGCTCTCGCAAAACAACATTCAAATCACGGGCGTCTGGTTCAGTCTCCTGGCTGGGGTGGCCCAAGCCGCTGTGATCCACTACGCTGTGGCGAAAATCGGTGGACCGCTGCTTTTTGGTCGGCTGTGGTGCGGCTGGGCCTGCTGGTCCGTGATGGTCTTCGACTTCTTGCCCTTCAAGCGCTCTCCAGGGCGGCTGCCCGGCAAGTGGGGCTGGCTGCGTTTCGCCCACTTTGGCATCACAATCGCCATTGTGCTGGTCGCCTGGTTCGCGCTGGGCCTCACAGAGAACGTCGTCGCGGGTTCGACAGCGCTGCTGTGGTTCATCGGTGGCAACCTGTTCTACTACGCCCTGGGAATTGGGATGGCCTATGCGCTGAAGGACAACCGCGCCTTCTGCAAATACGTATGCCCTGTGGCCGTGCCACTCAAATTGACCAGCGTCTTCTCGCTCATGAAGGTTAAGGGTGATGCTGAGGCCTGCAACGGCTGCAATGCTTGCACCAAGTTGTGCCCGATGGATGTCGATGTTCCAGCTTACATCGAGAACGGGACGCGGGTCCTCTCAACCGAATGCACCCTCTGCCAGACTTGTATCAGCACCTGCTCGAAAGATGCGCTCAAGATCACCGTCGGCTTCGATGTGGGTGGACCTGAGGCACTGCGCATTCGCAATTAGGCACATCGTAGTAAGGGCTTGCTTGGACGAACCATCACGCATCGCAGCCCAGACTATCATGAAGAGGTGGCAGGCATGCGCGAACATGGGGCCCCTTCAGAGGCTGCCCACTTTATGCAATGGCTCTTTGAGGACATTCACCGAGACTACGCAGCCATCGTGACACCGCAGGTCCGAGACATTCTGGGTCGTGAGCCTATTTCTTTTGATCAGTACCTTCAAGACTATCAAGACCAGTTGAGCAGCTAAACCAGGGAATCACAGGGACCAGATTGTGATCTGGTCCCATTTGGCGTACCCGGCAGGATTCGAACCTGCAACCTTTGGTTCCGTAGACCAACGCTCTGTCCGTTGAGCTACGGGTACGCGAGTACGTTATAGGATAGCACGCCCGTTTGGGCCATGCAAGCCCTGTTGGCCGGTACTTTGGCCCTATTCTGTCCCGCTGATGCTCAGCACCGCATCGGCATACACTTCGCTGAGGAAGGTGCCTACCCAGATGCGATAGGTACCAGCCTGCGGCACAAAGATCACCACCTCTGGATTCAAGTCCCCAGCTGAGTCATCATCGCAGGTGTAAGCGCCGCTAGGATCGCGCACCACCAGGGTTGTATCCGCGTCACTCTCGACGGTGAAGCGCAGCACATCGGCGGATGTTCCATCGAATTCAAGGACCACATCAGCGATTTCTGGTACGTAGCCATTGCAGAAGATGCCGACAGCGTTGCTCGCTTCAACGGTCCCACCCGTCACGATATCAATCGTCGTGGGGTCTGTTTCGAAGCCACCAGTTAGATCGACCACACCAAACATCGGTGGCGCATCTAGGTTGAGATTGCCCGGATCACCCAGCAAGCCCGGTCCGGGCGGGTTGACAGGGGACGTCTGGCCTGCCAGGCTAAAGAATACCCCACCGCCCAGCATAAGCAGGCCACCAAAGGCCCCTAGGCAGATGCAAAGCAGCACAACCGTAGCGATCCCAATAATGACTGGCGTAGACAGACCACCGGCGCCTGAAGAAGATTCATATGACATGATGCCCTCCCATGTGGGTGCAAGAATCTACGGCCATTGTAACACTATTTGGATCAGCGGCGGGGTAGCTTGTTGCGTGTCTCCGGGTGCATCGCTATGATTTAACGCGGTTTCGCTCAGCGAGAGGAAAACAGCCCATGCGCTTGCGTTTGATGATTCCAACGATCGTAGCGGTAGTCGTCCTGGCAGCCTGTTCGGCAGCGCCTGCCCCCGAAGCTGAACCCCAGGTCGAAGCTGAGGTCCCCGCCGCAACAGAGGCTCCGGCAGCCGACCCAACTGAATTGCCGCCGACGGAGGCACCCACCCAAGAAGCGCCCGCAGAGCTAGGCGAAGAGCCTCCAGCGCAGGGTGAAGAACCTGCAGAACCAGTTGATATGGTCGATGTGACCATCACGAACGCCACCTTCAGCCCGATTTGCGACGTGTTCATCTCACCGCATGAAGACGATTCTTGGGGCGACAGTCGCCTGGGCAGATATCAGCAAATTGAGCCTGGCGACTCGCTTGATTTTGCCGTGGAGGCCGGACGACTGTATGACTTCATGGCCATGGATTGCGATACCAACTTCATTGAGGTCGATGAAACTGGCTGGGCGCTCGAAGACATCGCTTTTGAGTGGGCGGCTGGCGTAGGTATTACCCTTCAGAACAACAGCTCCAAGGATGTTTGTACGCTGTATGTCTCAAACGTGGGGCAATCCGACAGCGGACCCAACCAGATCGCAGCAGATGTGGGTCAGGTCCCGGCAGGGGATGTGTACTTCCTCTTTGGCCTACCCGACGCCGTCTACAATCTGGAGGCGCTAAGCTGCGATGGCGAATTTAGTTGGACTGTCAGTGATGTGACCCTCACCCAAGACGTCCTGACCAGCCCCTACCTGTGGGAATTGGTCGACTAAACTCTTGACCGTCACACTTGAAACAGCGGACGGCACATCCTATCGGGTGACAGCCGAGCTGTCCACCATCGGGCGCTCAGCCCTGGCGGACCTGCAGCTGGATGATCCGTCTGTGGCTGAGCAGCATGCGCGTCTGATCCGCACTGCCGAGGGGGTGTTCGTCCTGCCGACGAAAGCGGGTCTGCGCCTGAACGGGCAAGCCATCAGCGAGCGCAGCGCCTTGCGTCCGGGTGATCGGCTGTTGGTTGGATCAGTCGAATTGCGTGTCCACGCAGCCGATGTGCTGGGCCGGGTGG